>CABQNA010000021.1 GCA_902465425.1 uncultured Collinsella sp. | reverse complement strand
CGCAAAATGCAATTAAATCATCGGGTGCAAGCTCGAGCTGATAACCACGCTTGCCTCCCGAAATAAAAATGGTATCCCAAAGGACGCATGTCTCATCAATGAGCGTCCGGTAGCGTTTTTTCATACCGACCGGGCTGCAGCCGCCGCGAACGTAGCCAGTCGCCGCAAGCAAATCCTTCACATGCATCATGGCCAAGGACTTCTCCCCCGCGGCACGCGCGGCGGACTTTAGATCGAGCTCGTCGGCAACAGGGATGCAGCACACGACATAGTCGTTGGACGGTGTCACGCAGACCAAAGTCTTAAATCCTTGACCGGGCTCCTCGCCAAGCTGCTCCGAAATCGCGACCCCCAGGCCCACCGACTCATCACCATCGTCTTCGTACGTATGTAGAACATAGGAAATGCCGGCGCTTTCCAGCTCGCGCATCGCATTGGTTTTTGGCGTCTTTACAGCCTTTGCCATGACATATCCTTTCCCTCGCATTCGGACGCAAGGATTAAGTATATGTCCAATTCGGCTGCATACGTCACTTCGGCACAGCAAGCGCCATCGAATCACAAGGAGTCGATGGCGCCCATAAACTGAATCGCCTATTTATTGAGCATCAAGTTGAGCCTGACGCTCCCGGTCACGTCTGAGCAACGGCGCCAAAAACTTGCCCGTATAACTCCGCGGACAGTCCGCAACCTGCTCCGGTGTGCCCGAAACCACGACGGTTCCGCCGCCGTTACCGCCCTCGGGACCCATATCGATCAGGCGGTCGGCAACCTTGATGACATCAAGGTTGTGTTCAATCACCAGCACTGTGTTGCCCGCATCGACCAAGCGCTGCAGCACATCGAGCAGCTGGCGGACGTCCTCAAAATGAAGGCCGGTCGTCGGCTCGTCCAAAATATAGAACGTCTTGCCCGTCTGGCGTCGATGAAGCTCCTTGGCGAGTTTCACACGCTGCGCCTCGCCGCCCGAAAGCGTCGTGGCGGGCTGGCCCAGGCTCACGTAGCCCAAGCCTACATCGTACAGCGTCTGGAGCTTTCGCTTGATCTGCGGGATATTCCCAAAGAAAGCCAGTGCCTCGGCCACGCTCATGTCAAGTACGTCCGAGATGGTCTTGCCACGGTAGGTGACCTCGAGTGTCTCGCGGTTGTAGCGTTTACCGCCGCAAACTTCGCAGGGAACGTAGATATCGGGAAGGAAGTGCATCTCGATCTTGATCTGTCCGTCGCCCTTGCACGCCTCACAGCGCCCGCCACTCACGTTAAAGGAGAAACGACCCGGCGAGTAGCCGCGCGCCTTCGACTCCGGCGTACTCGCAAACAGAGCGCGAAGATCATCCCACAGGCCGATATAGGTAGCAGGGTTGGAACGCGGCGTGCGGCCAATCGGCGACTGGTCGATATCGATAACCTTATCGATACACTCGATGCCCTCGATTTTCTTATACGGACCCACAGGGCGTGTCGAACGGTGAATGGCATTCGTAAGGGCAGGCGCAATGGTGTCGGTAACCAGGGAGCTCTTGCCCGATCCCGACACGCCGGTAACAACCGTAAGCGTACCAAACTCGATCTTGGCGGTAACGTTTTTGAGGTTGTTGGCTCGAGCGCCCGTAATTTTAAGACAGCCACGACCGGGCTTGCGCCGTTCATCAGGCACCCGGATCATTCGTTTGCCGGTCAGATAAGCGCCCGTCATCGACTCAGGACAAGCCATGATATCGGCAGGCGTTCCCGCCGCGACTACGTGTCCGCCGTTGACGCCGGCGCCGGGCCCCATGTCGATCACGTAGTCGGCGGCACGGATTGTATCCTCGTCGTGTTCGACAACGATAACGGTATTGCCGATATCGCGCAGGCGCTCGAGCGTCTTGATCAGGCGCTCGTTGTCACGCTGATGAAGACCGATCGAGGGCTCATCCAGAATATAGAGCACGCCCATGAGACCCGCGCCGATCTGCGTTGCCAGGCGAATACGCTGCGCCTCACCACCGGAAAGCGTCGCCGAGGCACGATCGAGCGTCAGATAGTCGAGTCCAACATCGACCAGAAAACGCAAGCGCTCCAGGATTTCCTTGACGATGCGCCCGCCGATAAACTGTTGGCGCTCGGTGAGCTCCAGGCCCTCAAAAAACTCGAGCGACTCACGGCACGACAGGCAGCAAACCTCATAAATGGACTTGCCGCCCACGGTGACGGCGAGCATCTCGGGGCGCAGGCGAGCGCCATGGCAGCTCGAGCACGGCTCCTCGCGAATGTACTTCTCCAAGCGCGCCTTGGTGTTCTCGTTCGTCGTCTCGGTATAGCGTTCGTACAGGATGTTGCGAACGCCCGAAAACTTGGTATCCCGCTGGCTGCGACGTCCGTCGAGCTTTTGGTAGTCGACCGAGATCTTCTGGTCGCCCATGCCGTCTAAAAACGCGCGACGCACCCGCGGAGGCAGATCCTCCCACGGCGTATCGACGCTCACCTTGAAGTGTTTACAGACCGCAGCGAAAATCTGCGGATAGTAGTTCGAATTGCCAAACAGGCTACCAAAGACTCCGTCGGCAATGGACTTCGAGGGGTCCTCGATCAGCGCCTCGGCATCAACGGTTTTCTTAAAGCCCAGGCCGTCGCACTCAGGACATGCGCCATAGGGAGCGTTGAACGAAAAATCACGCGGCTGAAGATCGTCAATGGAGTGACCATGCTCCGGGCACGCCAAGGCCAACGAATACTCCAGCAGCTCGCCCTCGGTCCCCTCGGGAGCATCACGATCGGGCAGCATGTACACGTTTACATTGCCGTGAGCCAGCGCGGTCGCCTGCTCAACAGACTCGGCGATACGGCCCAGAGAGTTCTCACGGATCACGATGCGATCGACCACGACCTCGATATCGTGCTTGAACTTCTTGTCCAGATCGATCGGATCGTCGAGCGAGCGCACTTCACCGTCGACACGCACGCGGCTAAAGCCCTCGGCGCGAAGGTCCTCAAACAGTTTGGTGTACTCGCCTTTTCGCCCGCGCACCACCGGTGCCAGCACAAACGCGCGACGGCCCTCCCCCGCCGCCAAGACCTTGTCGGCAACCTGGTCGGTCGTCTGACGCTCAATGACGCGGCCGCATTCGGGACAGTGCGGGGTGCCCACACGGGCGAACAGCAGGCGCAGATAGTCATAAATCTCGGTTACGGTGCCAACCGTCGAGCGAGGGTTTTTAGACGTCGTCTTTTGGTCGATCGACACCGCCGGCGAAAGGCCGTCGATTGAATCCAAGTCGGGTTTGTCCATCTGGCCCAAGAACTGGCGCGCATAGCTCGAAAGACTCTCGACGTATCGACGCTGGCCCTCGGCATAGATAGTGTCAAATGCCAGCGAACTCTTGCCCGAGCCAGAAAGACCGGTAATGACCACGAGTTGGTCACGCGGAATGGAAACATCGATATCACGGAGGTTGTGTTCACGAGCGCCGCGAATAACGATAGAAGAATCAGACATGGAAGCTCCTTGCCTCCTATTGCATCGAATCATACTGTCGATGAGTTTAGCGCACTCGACGCGCACAGATGTTCGTAATACAAGATTCGCAGACCTTTAGCTTTGCGTATCGGGCGCTTTGTTTCTCGAAATGCCGTGGAAAGGTTACAGTAATCTAATACTGAACTTAATTTGCTGTAACAGAGGAACGTCCATGACCGAAGATATCCCCCTTGAAATCACTTCGAGCGACATGGCCAATCTGCCCATATTCATCGCCGTCCTTATCGTGGCCGCCGTCGTCGTGCGCGTATATTTTTCAATCAAACACAATGAAAAGCCTCCCATTGCCCGCGTCTTTTGGTGCGCGACGCTCCTCATCCCGCTCGGCATGGTAGCTGCATGGATTACGAATCAATTGCTCGTAAATGAGGACAATTCCCTATGGGTCCTTTCTTATTCGGCGCTCGGTGCTGCCGCTGTCATACTTCTTGTCGAGCCCTTGGTTTCGGGACTAATCGACCAAACCGATCTTGCGACGGGAACGGTTGCCTGTATTTGCCGTGACATCCTTGTCATCGCCGCTGTTTCAGCGCTCTCGTTCGTTTCACTCGAAATTGCCTGCAACGAAACGTTCTATCGCATTCCCGCCAACTCATTCGGGTTTTCCGTCGGGTTGCTCGCGACGGTTCTGCTCTCCCTTTATTTGCTGGGACAACGTCATGGAGGCGTCATGGCCCTCGTGCCCGTCGTCTGTTGCATCCTTGGCATTGCCGAGCACTTCGTCATAACGTTTAAAGGCGAGGCCATCCTGCCAAGCGATATCTTGGCCCTTGGCACCGCAATGGAAGTGAGCGAGGGATACGAGTTTACCTTTACCGCCGGAATCGTAACCTCTCTAGCCCTGCTGGAGATTTCCCTGGGGCTTCTTTCGCTTATCCGACCGAGAAAGCTCCGTACACCCACCCATGTCTTCCCCGCAATCGCCGCCAACCTCTGCGCTTTTCTGCTAGTGACCGTTGTGGGGCTCTCGGGCTTTTCCAACATCGACTTGGAGCAGGCGCTGAATTTTGGATTTGACCGTTGGCAGCCCATCACCACGTATGCGTCTCAGGGTTTTATCACTTCGTTCACCGAAATGGTCAACGAGTTGCCCATTGAGAAGCCCGAAGACTATACGCCCGATGAGGCGCAGAGCATCGAGCAGGAGCTCGCCGCCACCTACGACAGCACGTATGGCTCGAGCGAGCAGCGCGCGGCGGCCGTTACCCAGTTCAATGAAATCAAGCCGACGATTGTTGCCGTCATGAACGAGAGTTTTAGCGACCTTTCGTGCTTTGAGCAGCTCCAGGCGGCCGGGTACACCGGCCCCGCATTCTACAACTCGCTTCCCGACACACTTGTTCGCGGCACCATGCTCGCTTCGGTCGCCGGTGGCGGAACGGCAAACTCCGAATTCGAATTTTTGACCGGAGCGACAACGGCCTTTGTCGGATTAGGCAAAATCCCCTATCAGCTATATCAGATGAATGGCGTCAACAGCCTGGCAAAGGACCTTAAGGAGCTTGGGTATACCGCTTCCGCTATGCACCCGCAAAACCCCGTCAACTACCATCGAGATAAAATCTATCAGCAGCTGGGCTTTGGAGACTTTCTTTCAATCGGCGATTTCGAAGGTGCGCCCTGTTACCATGCCGGCGTATGCGACTACGCCACCTACGACAAGATACTCGACCTGCTTAGAACCGACGAAGCCCCACAGTTCATCTTTGACGTCACGATGCAAAATCACGGCGGCTACGACTATGGCACCGTTCCCGCCGAGGAGCTGACAAACTATTGGGTCGAGGGAGCCAGCGAGGGTGCCAATAGCGCGCTCAACACCTATCTCACCTGCATCAATGCATCCGACCGGGACCTCGAGTACTTTATCAACGAGCTCCGCAATATCGGCAGACCGGTTGTCCTTGTCTTTTTTGGCGACCATCAGCCGAGCGCCGCAACGACTCTCAACGACGAGCTGTACCCTCAGGAAGATACGGCAAGCCACGCTTTCCGTATCTATCAGTCGACATATTTCGTCTGGGCTAACTATGAAATCGCCGGCAATACCGAGCTCAACGTCTACGACACCGTCGGGGCAAACGAGATTGCAGCCATTACCCTTAATAAGATCGGCGCCCCGCTCACCGACTATCAAAAAGCCCTGCTTGCAACAAGGTCAGATGTGCCCACCATCAATGTCGCCGGCTACCTTGGTGCCGACGGGCTGCGCTACGACTTGGAATCTGAAGACAGCCCATACGCCTCGACGATCGACAAGCTGCAGCGCATGCAATACCTCGAGTTCGCCAGCAAAGTTCAGTAAGCCCGCCCATTCGCTTGGACCCATCGTATTGCAAGCACGCTCGGCCCAAATGCATCGCAAATGACTCCCGCTCGCAAACGAGGGTACAATGACGCTCGTGTCACATCACGGGGCCCCGGCCCCAACATATACAAAGGAGTCATACATGGGTTGCGAGCACGCACAGGCTGCCGGCGGACAAACGTCGCCGTCGCAATTTGAGGAGAACACGCTGTCCGAGGTCAAACGCGTCATCGCCGTGCTTTCCGGCAAGGGCGGTGTCGGCAAGTCGTTTGTCACCGGTGCCATCGCCACCGAGCTTGCCCGTCACGGCCACAAGGTCGGCGTCCTCGATGCCGACATCACCGGTCCCTCTATCCCCAAGATGTTCGGCATGAGCGGACGCCATGTCCATGCCCTCGGCAACCTCATGCTGCCCGAAATCTCCGAGCGCGGCGTCAAGGTCATGAGCTCCAACCTTCTGCTCCAAAACGAGACCGACCCCGTCCTTTGGCGCGGTCCGGTCATCGCAGGCGCCATTAGGCAGTTCTGGAGCGAGACCTCGTGGGGCCCCATCGACTACCTGCTGGTCGACATGCCTCCGGGAACAGGCGACGTCGCGCTCACCGTCTTCCAGTCGCTGCCCGTCGACGGCATCGTCATCGTCACGAGCCCGCAGGATCTGGTCTCGATGATCGTCGCCAAGGCGGTCAACATGGCCGAGAAGATGAACGTCCCCATTCTGGGCATCGTCGAAAACATGAGCTATATTGAGTGCCCCGACTGCGGCAAGAAGATCGAGGTCTTTGGCAAGAGCAAGCTCCCCGAGGTCGCAGAGCGCTATAACCTCGACATCTTGGGCCAGCTTCCCATCAATCCGGCACTCGCCGAGGCCTGCGATAAGGGCGAGGTCGAGACCGCGCTGCCCGATGGCATGTTGCCCAAGGCAGTCTCTGCCGTCGAGGCCATTACCCCGCACGAGACCGACGAGGCCTAAGTGAACACGAGCGCCTTCTATGACGTCCTGGTAATCGGCGGCGGGGCTTCAGGCCTCGCCGCCGCCATTACGGCCGCACGTGCTGGCAAAAGCGTCTGCATCGTTGAGCGCGATGTCGCCTGCGGCCTTAAGCTTCTTGCGACCGGTAACGGCCGCTGCAACCTCTCCAACGAATCGATTGATCCTCAGCGGTATAACCACCCCGTATTCGTCGAATCCGTCATGGGCCCCCAGCCCGAACAAGAGCTTATGGGTTTCTTCTCCTCGCTGGGCATCATGACAACCTCCGAGGAAGGCCGGCTGTACCCGCGCTCCCTTCGCGCAGAATCGGTGCGCGGCGCGCTTCTCAACGTTTGCGACCGCCTAGGTATCACCTTAATCTGCGGAGCCAACGTTGCCTCGGCGCACAAAGCTTCCGAAGGCTGGGCACTCCAAATAGACCGTCCAGCGCGGGCGCTCAAGGCAAAAAAGCACGACGACCGAAAATCGGAGCTCCGCTCGCTTCGGAAAGCGCTCGCCGATGTCCCTCGCAAGAACGAGGCCCTGCAGGCACATACCGTAATTATCGCCACGGGCGGCAACCCCACCGGTATCGCCGATACGTTTAGCCTCCCCCTCACTTCGCTGCGCCCCATCCTCTGCCCCGTATCGGCAACGGTCGTTGGCGATCGGGCGGCACTCAAGACGTTGGATGGTCTGCGCGTCCGCGCCCGCTTGACGCTCACCCGCAACCATAGTGAGCTCTGGCACGAAGACGGTGAAGTACTGTTTCGAGCCTTCGGCATCTCGGGCGTCGCTGTCTTCAACCTCTCCCGTCGTATCCAGCGCGGCGATACGATCCTGCTCGACGTTTTCCCCGACCTCTCTAAAGACGAGCTGCTCGATATGCTCAACCGGCGCGTTAAGCTGCTCGGCGGCTTTTCGCCCCGCGATCCCCGTTGGCTCGACGGCATGCTCGCCCCGCAACTCTCCCGCGTCGTCTGTACAGCGTTCGAGCAGTGCCATCCAGGCTCCAACGATGTCATCCACCTGGTCTCGATCCTCAAGCACTTTAAGTTGCTCGTCGAGGGAACAGCCGAGGAGCGCTCGGCGCAGGTCACGCGTGGTGGCGTATCTGTCGAGAGCATCTCAACACCCAGTCTACGCGCGCGCAGCGTTGTCGACGCCCCGCTTTACGTCTGCGGCGAAGCGCTCGACATCGACGCCGATTGCGGAGGCTTTAACCTTGCGTGGGCCTGGCTCTCGGGCATTCGCGCTGCAAGCAGCTTGTAGCCGCGCAGTCTATAATCAAAAACGCATTCGGGCCGTCTGGGATACCGGACGGCCTCTTTCTTGCCTCTAAGGAGACCTCGATGATCGAAATCACCCAAGTCAACGCGTCGCTCGATGAAGCCGGCGATGAAAATGCCTGCCTCATTGTTGGCAAGCGAGTCGCCAAGCGCATCCTACGTTGCAAGGACTCCGAGATCAAGTCCATCGAGCTCCACCGCAAGTCAATCGACGCTCGCAAAAAACGAGACGTCCATTTTATCCTGAGCTTTCGTGTTGAGCTGACTAGTCCCCACCTCGAGCGAGAAGCGGTCGACAGCGTTGCCGAGCGTGACCGCTCGCGCGTACGCGCGATAGAAGACGATGAGCCTTCATTCCCCTCCCCCGTCTCCGACGCACCTCAAGAACGCCCTGTCGTTGTCGGCGCCGGATGCGCCGGCCTTTTCGCTGCGCTCACGCTCGCCAAAGCAGGTCTTAAGCCCTTGCTTATCGAGCGCGGCGACCCGGCATTTCGCCGCTCGCAGGCGATCGACCTCTTTCTAAAGGAGCGCATCCTCGACCCCGAGAGCAATATTCAGTTTGGTCTGGGCGGCGCGGGGACCTTCTCGGACGGCAAGCTCAATACGGGAACAAAAAATCCCGCCCATCGCCTTATCCTCGAAACCTTCGTCGAGGCGGGTGCGCCCCGCGATATTCTGTGGGATGCCAAGCCGCACATTGGCTCCGACATCCTTCCCAAGGTTGTCACCGCTATATCCCAGCGCATCGAGCAGCTCGGAGGTGTCGTCCGTTATCGAACGAAGCTCGGCGACATTCGCATCGACGCGTCTGGCGCCATCACCGGTATTGATGTCCAATCGTCCCAAGACGCCGCTTACGAGCCAATCGAGACAAAGCACCTCATCCTCGCCTGCGGGCATTCTGCTCGCGATATTTTTGAGCTCCTTAAGGACCACAACGTGGCCCTCGCGCAAAAGACCTTTGCCATGGGCGTTCGCATCGAACATCCGCAACGCGACATCAACAGAGCCCAATATGGAGCCTCGGCGGGACATCCAGCGCTCGGGGCGGCCCCCTACAAACTTGTTGCCCATCTTCCCAACGGCCGCAGCGTGTTCTCGTTTTGCATGTGCCCCGGCGGACAGGTTGTTGCCGCCTCTTCAGAACCGTGCCATCTGTGCGTCAACGGGGCCAGTCTCAATGCCCGCGACGGACGCAACGCAAATGCCGCCCTGCTCGTTAACGTCACGCCTGAGGACCTTCCCAACGATGACCCGCTCGCCGGCATCGAGCTCCAGCGTGCCTGCGAGGCGGCCGCCTATCGCCTGGGCGGTTCCAACTGGAACGCACCGGCACAACTCGTCGGAGATTTCCTCGAAGGACGCGCCAGCAAGGCGCCCGGAAAGGTAAAGCCCACCTATCCGCTCGGTGTGACCTGGACGGCAATTGACGAAGCCCTGCCGCAGCATATCGTCGAGTCGCTCCGCCTGGGACTTCCCCTACTCGGAAAAAAGCTACGAGGCTACGACCGCCCCGATGCCGTTCTTACCGGCGTGGAGACTCGTTCGAGCTCACCGGTCACTGTCACTCGAGACCGAACGTGCCATGCCGTGTCGACCCCGGGCCTCTACCCTTGCGGTGAGGGAGCTGGATATGCCGGCGGCATCATGAGCGCGGCCACCGACGGCATCCGTTGTGCTGAAGCCCTGATCGCAGACCTCTAACGCACGAATTCCAGCGCGCAAAAGACACAGGCCCCGAGCTCCACAGGGAACTCGGGGCCTGTTCGCTATTTCTTAAACCGTGCACCCTGGCGTTTTCTGCCCGATGCGAAAGTGGAACCCTTGCGGGCCTGCGAACGTAAGCGCTCGATCGTCTCGTCCTCAGACGCACCCTCGAGCATCGCCCGAATCTGAACGACAGCATCGCGCAGGCGCGCCGCCTCCTCAAAGTCCATAGCGGCAGAAGCGTTACGCATATCCTCTTCCATGGTTTCGACGATCCGCACAAGCTCGTCATGTGGCAGTTCTTCCAACTGCTCCGCAAGCGTCTGCTCGAGCGCCACCGTTTCCGGCACACCGCCCTCGCCCGACTCATCGGGCGTATAGAATGCGCCATGGCCAAGAGAGTCGCCCTTCGAGCGTCCCTTGGAGCCCACAGTTTTTTCGGCCTCGGCAATAAAACTTGAGATGTCGTTGATGGCCTTGCGCACCGTCTTGGGCACAATGCCATGTTCTTCGTTATATGCCATCTGAATCTCGCGACGGCGCTGCGTCTCCTCGATGGCCTCTTTCATCGAATCGGTCACAACGTCTGCATACATGATGACTTCGCCATCGGCGTTACGGGCCGCACGGCCAATCGTCTGAATCAGCGAACGACGGTTGCGCAAGAAGCCTTCCTTATCGGCATCGAGAATTGCCACCAGTGAGACCTCGGGAAGATCCAAGCCCTCGCGAAGCAGGTTGATGCCAACGAGAACATCGATCTTGCCCTCGCGCAGCGTTCGCAGGATCTCGACACGGTCCATTGTCGCCGTATCAGAGTGCATGTAATTGACCTTAATGCCCGCGTCGAGCAGATGGTCGGTCAGGTCCTCGGCCATGCGCTTGGTCAACGTGGTCACCAGCACGCGCTCCTTGCGGGCAACGCGCTCGCGAATCTCGTCCTCAAGATCGTCAATCTGGCCGCGAACTGGACGCACGTCAATCTTGGGGTCGAGAAGGCCGGTCGGACGAATAATCTGCTCCACGTCGTTTTGGCTCACCCGCAGCTCGTAGTCGCCCGGCGTGGCCGAAACATAGATAAACTGGGGTATCCTTGCTTCAAACTCATCGAAACGAAGCGGGCGGTTATCGAGCGCCGAGGGCAGGCGAAAACCATGTTCCACCAGCGTCACCTTACGCGAGCGGTCACCTTCGTGCATGCCACGAATCTGCGGCACCGTCACATGGCTCTCATCGATGATGCAGAGCATATCCTTGGGAAAGTAATCGATTAGGGTAAACGGCGGCTCACCCGGCTTGCGACCGTCCAGATGACGCGAGTAGTTCTCGATGCCGTTGCAAAAGCCCATCGTCTCGAGCATCTCAAGATCATAATCGGTACGCTGCTGCAGACGCTGCGCCTCGAGCAACTTGTCGGTCGCCTTGAGCTCCGCCACGCGCTTCTCGCACTCTTCGCTGATCGATTTCAGAGCCGCCTTGACCTTCGGCTTCTCGGTCACGTAGTGCGATGCCGGCCATACGGGAATGGCCTCGTACTCACGAAGCATCTCACCGGTGACCTCATCGATCTCGGCAATCAGCTCGACCTCGTCGCCAAAGAACTCAAACCGCAACGGATGCTCGGCATAAGGCGGATACACGTCAACAACATCGCCGCGCACGCGGAACGTGCCACGTGCCAGGTCATAGTCATTGCGATCATATTGAATGTCGATAAGTGCATGGATAAAGTCATCGCGCTCGAGCGGCACCTTCTTGTCGACGTTTGGAGCCAGACCCGCATAGTCCTCAGGAGAGCCAATGCCATAGATACACGAGACCGATGCGACAACGATCACATCACGTCGAGAGAGCAGTGACGCGGTCGCCTGATGACGCAGCATCTCGACCTCTTCGTTAATCGAGGAGTCTTTCTCGATATATGTATCGCTTTGCGGCACATACGCCTCGGGCTGATAGTAGTCGTAGTACGAGACGAAGTAGACCACAGCGTTATTGGGAAAGAACTCTTTGAGCTCGCTTGCGAGCTGAGCGGCAAGCGTTTTATTGGGAGCCATGACCAGCGTCGGCTTCCCCAGGGCCTCAATAGTCTTGGCCATCGTAAAAGTCTTACCCGAACCAGTCACACCCAGCAAAACCTGATAGCGGTCTCCGTCCCTCACGCCCCGCACAAGTGACTCAATGGCCTTAGGCTGGGAACCAGCGGGCTCGTATGGAGACACGACCTTAAACGGCACATCAGCGCCCTCAACGCCAAAGCGCTTAAGTTCACCACCAACGCGTTCTACTTCAAATTCCGCCATGGATACTCCTAACTCATACATCTGCAGTATACGCGGGCGGCGGGCTTAGTCCTATACGAACCGATCGGGATAGAGAGTCTTATATCGAACCCAGGCATTATTGACGCGAATCAGATAAGCCTGAGTTTCAGGGAAGGTAATCGCATTATGGAGTGACGTGTTCTGCTGCGCCCATCCGTCGACATTGCCCATACCGGCGTTATAGGCGGCGATGGCACTATCCGTCGACCCGTTGAAATAGGCGAGAAGATACGAGAGGTATGCGCAGCCAAACTCGATATTCGTAGCCGGATCGTTAAGATTGTCGGCCGAATACTCCCCTCCGTCGACAAGGCCCTTGGCGATCATATCCTGGGCAGTCTCGGGCATCAGCTGCATCAATCCCTGAGCACCCTGATTCGACTCGGCCTCGGGGTCCCAATTCGATTCCGACTTAATGACAGCGCACACCAGATACGGATCCAGATTATGCGAAATACTGGATTGCTTTACATACACCTCGTAGTCAATCGGATACAGCGGCTTAAAGAAAGCGGCAGGGGCACACGAGTAGACGAGCGAAATAAGGCCGAAGACGAACACAACGGCAAGTGGCGCCACGCGATACCACGTAAAGAAACGTGCCTTAGGCATCGGCCTCCTCCTTATCCGGAGTATCTATAAACCCGTGGCATGCAAGCCATGAGTCAAGCTGCTCAAAGAGCGAATCATCGGCTGCCGAATTATCAATCACCGTTGTAGCGAGATTGCACAGCGCAGACTCATCGGGCTGGCAAGCAGAACGGGCATCGAAATCAGATGGTTCCATGCCACGTTGAATAGCGCGCTCGCGACGAACTGACAAAGGGGCGCTAATGACCAGAATTTCATCAGCCAAGCCAAATGCATCCTCAAAACCAGTCGGAGCAGAAACCTCAACCACCGCAAAGGGGTAACGGGGTGATGAAACCGTACAACAAACCGGATCGAGAATCCTAAGCGAAAGCTGTTCAATCAGAACGGGATGCACAATGCCATTGAGCCGTGCGACCGAATCAGGAGAAGCGAAAGCTCGAGAGGCGAGGATGCTGCGGCGAATGCCGCCTTCCTCATCCAAAATGTCCCAACCGAATTCATCCGCGAGAGCATTAACGATATTAGAGCCCGGCACATACAGCGATTTTGCAAGCTCATCCAGATCGATAAGCATAGCGCCACGAGATTCGAAATAGCGGCAGGCAGTCGACTTACCCGAAGCAATATTGCCCAAGACAAATACGGTAAACATCAAGCCCTCCCTAACGCCAATGCGAGTAATTATCGCTCAAATAAACTAGATGGACTCAAAAAACAGCCAAACAGTAAGAGCGCATACGGGGAAGCTAGGTCCCAAAGCACAACGTGTATATAACGCAAAAAAGGGGGAGGCCGCGAGGCCTCCCCCTTCTA
>CABQNA010000020.1 GCA_902465425.1 uncultured Collinsella sp. | reverse complement strand
GGCCATCTCGAGCGGCGAGATCGAGCCGGTGCCGAGCGTCATGACGGGAACGTCCTCGATGTTGTCCTTGGCGGGATCAATGCCGAGCTTTTTGACGAGCGAGATGATCTTGCTGTTGCCGACGGCTTCCGCCACCTGGATGTAGCCGGTGTTGGAGGAGTATGCCGTTGCCTGCTTAAGCGTGATGTTGCCATAGCTATGGTTGGCGTAGTTTTGGACCTCGGTCGTGGTGCCCTTGGCCTTGAGCGGCGAGTTGCAGTTGAGGGTGACGTTGGGGTTCATGCCGTTTTGGATGGCAGTTGCCAGCGTAAAGGCCTTAAACGTGGAGCCCACGGGGCGCTTCGCCGTAGCGTGGTTCACATGGTTCTCGTCGGCGTTGTAGTCGTAGCCGCCCACCATGCACTTGATGTAGCCGGTCTTGGGGTCGACGACGACCATGCCCATGTCCAGGCCGTCGAGCGAGAGCGTGTCGAGCTGCTCGCGGACGGCATTCTCTGCTACCTGCTGCATCGTGGGGTCGATGGTGGTCTTGACGGTCAGGCCGCCCTTAAAGAGCACGTCGGTCGAGAACTCCTGCTCCAGCAGCTGCTTAACATAGGCGACAAAGTAGGGCTGCGAGTATACGTCAACGCCGCTGCCCGAGATTTCGGTCACGTTGAGGGTGATGGGCTCGGCCTGTGCGGCATCGTGCTCCTCCTGCGTAATGTGGCTCAGACGCAACATGTTGTCGAGGACCTTGTTGCGACGGGACAGCGCCAGGTCGGGGTTGACCGTGGGGTCGTACTGCGAGGGCGAGTTGGGAAGGCCGATGAGCAGCGCGGCCTCGCTCAGGGTGAGGTCGGCGGCGCTCTTGGACAGATAGGTCTCGGCTGCGGCCTCGATGCCGTAGGCGCCGTGGCCGTAATAGATGGTGTTGAGGTACATCATGAGGATCTCGTCTTTGGAGTACATGTCCTCCATCTTGACGGCGATGTAGGCCTCGCGCACCTTACGCTCGATGGTCGAGTCGAACTGCTCCTCCTGCAGGATGGTGTTGCGCACCAGCTGCTGGGTGATAGTCGAGGCGCCTTCGTGCCCGCCGCCGAGGGTTGCCACCGCAGCACGCGCGATACCCCACAGGTCGATACCGCCGTGCTCGTAGAAGCGCTCGTCCTCGACGTCAACGGTGCCCTGCAGCACGTAGGGGGAGACCTCGTCCTTGGTGATGGACTTGCGGTTTTGCGTGTAGAAGCTTGCGATCTTGTTGCCGTTGCAGTCGACGATCTCGGTGGGCTCGCTCACCAGATACGCGTTGGCGTCGGTGTAGTCGGGCAGATCGGACAGCCAGCGGTTGACGTTGCCGACCATGCCGATGCCAAATGCCACGCCCGCAATCAGCAGAAAGCCCAAAAACGAGAGCAGGATTATGGGCAGGGCATGCGTCTTTGAACGGCTGCGTCCCTGTCGTTGGCGAGGACCCATATATTGACCTCCAGGTATGTCGTGCCGGACGGTGGATGTGCCGTCGGGGCAGGATGGACATAAGTTATTACACGATAAACCAAACGGGGCGCGCGAGGCCTCGTGTATGCTGGAAGACGGCATTTTTCAGAGTGAATGCATACCTTGGTAAGGAGTTTGCCGATGGCGATTCGGGCGATGGGGCCGAGCGGACAATACGAGACTGGATTGGATGCTGCCGGTGCGGCGCTGCCCGAACTGCTGGCGCCGGCGGGCGGACTCGACCAGATGCTTGCGGCCATCGCCGCGGGTGCCGATGCCATCTATGCGGGGTTGGGCGGCTTTAACGCCCGCGTGAGCGCGCATGGCTTTACGGATGACGAGTTTGCGCGCGGCTGCGCCGTGGCGCATGCCCATGGCGTGCGTGTGTACGTAACGCTCAACGTGTTCGTGTTTGACGATGAGCTGTCCGATGCGGTGGCGTTGGGAGTTCATGCACTGGAGCTGGGCGCCGATGCTCTGATTGTCGCCGATGCCGGGCTGGCTTGTGTACTGCGCACGGCGATTCCCGGGATCGAGATTCACCTGTCCACGCAGGCGGGCGCTCATAGCGAAGGCGCCGTGCGGCTTGCCGCCGATGAGCTGGGGGTCGAGCGCGTGACGACGGCACGCGAGCTGACGGTCGACGAGATTGCGGCGCTATGTGCCACGGGCGTGTCCATCGAGGTGTTCTGCCACGGTGCGATTTGCATCGGCTATTCGGGGGCGTGCGAGTTCTCGGCCCTGCGGCGTGGGCGCTCGGCGATGCGCGGCGACTGCACGCAGCCGTGCCGTCTGGCGTACGACCTGGTGGACGAGGCGGGGCAGAGCGTTGTCGCCGTCGAGGGGGATCGCCTGCTGTGCCCGCGCGACTATCTGGGTATTGCGCATCTGCCCGAGCTTATAGATGCCGGCGTGGCGTCGCTCAAGATCGAGGGGCGCATGAAGAACCCCGATTACGTATTCAACGTGGTGCGGGTGTGGCGCCGGGCGCTCGATATGCTGCGCGACGGCGCGTGGGACCCCGGTGTCGTGGAAGAGCTTGAACGCGAGCTGGGAAGGTCGTTTAATCGTGGGTTTACCGATGCGTTCCTGCGAGGGCGTTCGGGTGCCGAGCTGATGAGCTTTGAGCGCGCAATTAACCAGGGCGTGCGCGTGGGGCGCTTGGTCGCTGTGGGCCACGAAGAGGTGACCGTTGAGCTCGACGCCGCTGTGGCGGCGGGTGACACGCTCGAGATTCGGTTCTATCCGGGTGTCGACGCGCGTCCCGATGTGCCCAAGCGCTGGCCGCAGGTGCCCTGCCCGGTGGATGCCGCAGCGGGGAAGCGCGTCGTCGTGCATTGCAAGCGTAAAGTGGACGCGGGCTGCGAGGTGTACCTGATTCGCAGCGCCGGCGTGTTGGATCAGACGGCGGCGGTGTTGGAGTGCATGCGGGCCGAGGCGGATGCGATTGCGCCCGTTGCGCGTGCCGTTGAGGTGCTGCCCTTTGAGGGCGTTGCGGTGGATGGCGGTGCGTCGACGGAGTCGGTGGAGTGCGCGGTTCCCGCTCGCATGGTTTTTGCTTGGCAGCTGATGGATGCCGACCCGCGCGGAGAACTCGATCTGTCCGACGCCGTTGTGGTGCTTGACGAGGTGTGCCGCGCGAGTGACGCTGACTGGACCCGCTCACTGATGCAGCGTGCCGGGCGCGTCGTTTGCCGCAACCTGGGACAGGTGGTGATCGCTCGCGAGCTGGGCGTGACGTTTGACGTGGCGGCGCCGGTGTTCTGCGCGAATCGGGCCACGCTTACCTGGCTGCGCGGACTCGGTGCGGGGCGGGTGTACTTGCCGGCCGAGTTGCTCGGCAATGATGCGGAGCGTATTGCCGAACTGGCCGCTGAACCCGGCGTCTTGGGTCCGGTCGACGCCGACCGTCCCGAGCTTATGGTGTGCGAGCACTGCCTGCTGACCGCCGAGGGCGTCTGTGCCACCGATGCGACGGGACAGGTCCGTTGCCGCGACTGCTTGCGTCGTCGGCAGGTACGCTATCTGGTCGAGCGTGACGGTACACGTCTGCCAGTTGCCATTGACGCATGCGGCAGGACGAGGATTTTCCTGTCGTAGGTGCCGCGTCGCGTCAGTTTGTTATCATATGAGAGTTTATGGACTTCCAGCACCGCCGTTTTCGGCGAGGGTGCTATAGCAAAAGGAGGATACCCAATGCTGTCTGTTGACGAGCAAATGCGTATCATCACCTCGGGCGCTGCCCAAATCGTCCCCGAGGCCGACCTTCGCAAGAAGCTTGAGAAGGGCGAGCCCCTCAACATCAAGCTCGGCGTCGATCCCACCAGCCCCGACCTGCACCTGGGCCACGCCGTGCCCCTGCGCAAGATGCGTCAGTTCCAGGACCTGGGCCACAACGTCACCCTCATCATCGGCAACGGTACCGCGTTGATTGGCGACCCTTCGGGCAAGAATTCCACCCGTCCGCAGCTTTCGCAGGAGCAGATCGAGGCCAATGCCGAGACCTATGTGAGCCAGGCCATGAAGATCCTGGATCCCGAGAAGACCACCATCGTGCACAACGGCGACTGGATCTTGTCGATGGACCTGGCCGGCCTGCTGCAGGTGTGCTCCAAGTTCACCGTCGCCCGCATTCTTGAGCGCGATGACTTTACCAAGCGCTACCAGTCTCAGACGCCGATCGCCCTGCACGAGTTCCTGTATCCCGTGATGCAGGCTTTCGACTCCGTGCAGATCAAGGCCGACGTGGAGATGGGCGGCACCGACCAGCTCTTCAACCTGCTCGCCGGCCGTGAGCTCATGGAGAAGATGGGCATGGAGCCGCAGATCGCGCTCACCATGCCGCTGCTCGAGGGCACCGACGGCGTACGCAAGATGTCCAAGTCCTATGGCAACTACATCGGCCTGACCGACGCTCCCAAGGATATGTTCGGCAAGACCATGTCCATCCCCGACGAGATGATCGGCAAGTACTATCGCCTGGCGAGCTCGCTCACCCCGGCCGAGGTCGACAAGATCGACGCTGCTCTGGCCGACGGCTCTGCCGACCCCTACGAGCTCAAGCGCGCTCTGGGCCGCGACCTGTGCGACACCTACCACGGCGCCGGTGCCGGCGACGAGGCTCAGGCCGAGTTCGACCGCGTTTTCAAGGAGGGTCAGCTCGCCGACTTCCCCGAGAAGCATGTCGAGCTGACCGTCAACGACGAGGGCCAGATCTACCTCGCCGGCCTGCTCAAGGACCTGGGTCTTTCGGCGAGCGCCGGTCAGGCTCGTCGCGATATCGACGGCGGCGGCGTCAAAATCAACGGCAAGGCCGTGGCTCCCAAGAGCTATAACATCGATCCCAGCGCCCTCAAGCTGGGCGACACCCTTTCTGTGGGTAAGCGCAAGGGCTTCAAATTGGTCTAGCAAGTAGGTCAACTTAACATGTGCAATAGGGCCGCAGCCGGGAATCCCGACTGCGGCCTTTTTTGGTTACGACGATCCCTTGGGGACGGAGGGATCATTTGGCGGTGCCGTTAAGCGGAAGGGGTGTTAGCGGGGCTTCCTTTTGGGCATACAATGGCTATTGGTTTGCTGCGGTGAAGGTCTGTCCGCTCCGCAGCTTTTTTCTACGGTTAAAGGAGCATGTATGTCCGTTGAGGTCATGAGGACTGTGATCGACGCTGCCGAGGGCCGCGTGCCCGTCGACACGCTGTTTACCAATGCGCAGATTGTCGACGTGTACGGTCAGCGCGTGGCGCCCGGTAGCGTTGCCGTCAAGGACGGCGTAATCGTCGGCGTGCTCTACGACGGTCGCGACGATGCCGCCGGTACCTACGAGGCTGCCGAGGTTATCGACTGCCAGGGTCGCTATATCGCCCCCGGCTTTATCGACGGACATCTGCATATCGAGTCCTCGAACATCCGTCCCGCCGAGTATGCGCGCATGGCGGCGACGCGCGGCACCACCACTGCCATTGCCGACAGCCACGAGATCGCCAACGTTTCCGGCCTGGACGGCCTGCGCTTTATGATCGAGGACGGCCGTCGCGCGCCCATTTCCATCAAGTACATGATGCCCTCGTGCGTGCCCGCGCTGCCCGATGAGCAGGCCGGCGCCGTCATTACCGCCGCTGATATGCAGACGTTTTTTGCCGAGCATCCGGGCGACGTATTTGGTCTGGGCGAAATGATGAACCTGCCGGGTGTCTTTATGGCCGATCACGAGACCTGCGCTCGTATCGACGCCGCTAACCAGACGCCGTCCAAGCAAGTCGACGGCCATGCGCCACTTGTTGCCGGTAAGGACCTCAATGCCTATGCCGCAGCGGGCATTATCGCCGACCACGAGTCGACGATTCCCGAGGAGGCGCTCGACAAGCTGTCCCGCGGCATGTATGTGATGCTGCGTGAGGGTACGTGTAGCCACGACCTGGCCAACTTGTCGCCGATGCTGCTGGAGAACCCCGCCCGCGCCCGTCGTTGCTGCTTTGCGACCGACGACCGCGCTCCCTCAGATGCGCTTTCGACCGGTATGATCGACAATGCCTGCCGCGTGGCTATCGAGGCAGGTATCGACCCGGTGGTCGCCATATCCATGGCGTCCCTTTCCACGGCCGAGGCGTTTGGCCTGGACCACGGTTGCCGCGACCCGCACGAACTGCGTGGCGCCATCGCCCCGGGCAAGCGTGCCGACCTGCTGGTGCTCAACGACCTGACGTTTGCCACGGCTCCGCATTGCGTGTATGCCGCCGGCGCGCTCGTGGCACAGGACGGCGCCTTTGTGGGCGAGATCGCACCCGAGATGGCCGAGGTTGCGGCCCTTGCCGATGAGCTGCGTGCTTCCGTTAAGCTGCCGAAGCTATCGCTCGACGTGTTCGACTATGCCTTTAAGCCGGGCGAGGCCGTGATCGACGTGGTGCCGGGCAAGGCCATCACGGGCATAGTTCGTCCCGAGAATGCCGAGGGTCTGCGCCGCATTATGCTGATCGAGCGTCACGGTCGCGGCGTGTCGCTACAGGCCGAGGGCGCCGATGGCGACGGTCCCGCCGGCATGGGGCTCGTCGGCAAGCATATCGGCCGTGGCTGGGTGCGCGGCTTTACCATCACGGGCGGTGCTATCGCCTCGACGATCGGCCACGATTCGCACAACGTGTGCGTGGTGGGCGACAACGCGGCCGATATGATGGCTGCCGTCGAGGCTGTTGGCCAGGGCGGCCACGTGCTGGTGCGCAACGGCGAGGTCGTGGCGCGCATTCCGCTAGCGCTTGGTGGCCTGATGAGTGAGGGCACGGCCGAGGATGTCGCCGCGCAGCACGACGACTTTATGGTCAAGGCGCGCGCCATGGGCATCGAGCCGCCGCTCGACCCCATCATGGGCATCATCTTCCTGCCCCTGCCGGTGATCCCGACGCTCCGCATCCGCCCCGAGGGCATGTTCGACGTCACCACCTTCACCTACGCCGACTAGTCATTAGGCGTTCCTTTTTGCCCGGCAGTGTAGTCATCGGGGACGTTCTTAAACAACTAGTCGTTGGGGACACTCTTTGGCGTGTTGCTTGGCGCTGCGACCGTGGGGCTTCTGGTGAGCGTGAGCTATTTGCTAGGTCCTTGTAACGTTTACGCCCGCAGAGTCTTATCTGAGCTCCCTTTGGGTACGTTGGAATCGGATACACGTTCGATTCCAACAAGTCCGAAGGGAGCTTTTCTATGTTTAAACTGATTGCATCCGATATGGACGGCACGTTGCTTGATGAGAATAGCCAGGTACCGCCCGAGACATATGAGCTGATTGAGGCCCTGAGCGAGCGCGGCGTGCATTTTGCTGCGTCCTCGGGCCGCCGTTACGACCGCCTATGTGAGTTCTTTGCGCCCGTGGTCGACAAAATGGACTTTGTCGCGGCGAATGGTGCGCAGGTCTATGCAGAAGGGGTCGAGGTCGATCGCGAGGTATATTCGCATCTCGCCGTCCGCAAGCTCGCGCGCACGGTCAAGATGTTTCCTAACATGCATCTGGCGCTCTTTGATCGCACCAAGTCCTTTTTGCTCGACGACGAGGACAAATTTGTCCGCGAGATCGACAAAGATCTGCCCAACGCCGAACGCATTTGGGGACTGCCCGATCCGCATGTGAATATCATCAAGGCATCGATTATCTGCGATGACGGCAACGTGATGGACAACGCCTACGTGTTGCAGCGCGAGCTGGGCGACCTGTTCTCTTTCGCGCCTTCGGGCAACGCGTGGATCGACGCCATGCAGCCCGGCGTGTCGAAGGCGTCGGGAATTGAGCAGCTCATGGAGCACTATGGCGTCGAACGCGACGAGGTCATGGCGTTTGGCGACTCGATGAACGACTATGAGATCATTCGCTTTGTCGGTACGGGCTGCGCGATGGAAAATGCACGCCCCGCGCTCAAGGCAGTCGCCGATCGCGTGGTGGGGCGCAACCGCGACCACGCTGTCCAGCAGGAGCTCCGCCGTGTTCTGGAGAGCCTCGCCTAATCCGGCAGTTAGGGACGTTCCTTTTCTGCCGGCAGCCGGGGACAGTCCTTGCGGCGTCCCGCGAAGAGTGTCCCCAACGACTAGTCATTCAAGAACGTCCCCAATGACTAGTCGTTTAAGAACGTCCCCAATGACTAGCCGATGACTAGGCGAGGGCGGCCATGATGGTGCGGGCGACGCCGTCGTGGTCGTTATCGTATTCGGTGATGGCATCGGCGGCCTCGCGGTCCTCGGGCTCGGCGTTGATCATGGCCATGCCATGGCCCGCTGCCTGCAGCATGGGGATGTCGTTGATGTTGTCGCCGAACGCCCAGGCGTCGGCGAGACGCTCGCCTAGGTGCTCGCATAGCCACGTGAGGGCCGTTCCCTTGGTGGCGCCCTCGCCCATGACCTCGATATTCATGGCGTACGAACGCGTGACCTCAATGCCTCCGAGCGTGTCGAGCTCCGCCGCGATGGCATCGCGATCGGCCGGGTCGTGCCAGTACATGGCGATGCGTTCGAGTGTCTCAACCTCGTCGATCTTGCTGTCGATATCCATGTCGATCGGTGTTCGCGTACGCTTGAGCGAAGCCGCAATGTGGGGGTCGCCGCCGCAGAATTCGTCCAGGCGCGTGTAGAGCGAACGGGGGAGGAAGCACTGGCCGTCGGCGAAGATATCGAAGGTGACGTCATGGCCGGCGGCAATGCTATGGACGCGGTGGGCGATGGCGCGGTCGAGCGGTCGGCTCAAAATGCGCGTAGCACGTGAGGTATCGGTGGGCGTACCGTCGTCGAGCTGCCAGACGCTGGCGCCGTTGGCGCAGACCGCGTAGTGTACGGCGGGGTGGGCGAGGATGGGCTCAAAGATGCCCGACAGCGGGCGCCCCGTGCAAGGCACAAACTCAATACCGCGGCGCGCGAGCTCGTCGAGCATTGCCCAGGTGGCGTCGCTCATCTGCTTATCGCTCGTCAGCAGCGTTCCATCCATATCGGAAAACACAATCATTTGTTGCGATCCTTTCTACTGGCATAAAAAGCGTGGCCGAGGGCGGTGATGCCCTGGCCACGCTTGGGTTCTATAACGGTCCGCGTCCTAGCGATCGGCGAGCGGCTTGTACTCCAGCGGCTCGATAACCGGGCGATACGCGGGACGGATGATGCGGTGCGCGCAGAAGAGCTCTTCCATGCGGTGCGCCGACCAGCCGGCCATGCGGGCAACGGCGAACAGCGGCGTAAAGAGCGTCTCGGGCACGCCGAGCATCTTGTAGATAAAGCCCGTGTACAGGTCGATGTTGGCGCAGATAGGCTTGGTCATGCCGTGGTCGCGCATCACCTGCGGTGCCAGGCGCTCGATGCGCTCGATGAGCGCGAACTCCTCGCCCAAGTCCTTCTTGGCGGCAAGCGTGCGCGCGTAACGGCGGCACACCTCGGCGCGCGGGTCGCTCAGCGTGTAGACGGCGTGGCCCATACCGTAGATGAGGCCCGTGCCGTCGAAGGCCTGCTTGTCGAGGATCTTGCCCAGGTAGGCTGCGACCTCGTCCTCGTCCTCCCAATTGGAGACATGCGCACGGATATCCTCGTGCATGGACACGACCTTGGCGTTGGCGCCGCCGTGGCGCGGACCCTTGAGCGAGCCGATAGCCGCGGCGTAGGCGGAATACGGGTCGGTGGCCGAGGAGGACAGCACGCGGCAGGCAAACGTGGAATTGTTGCCGCCGCCGTGCTCAGCGTGCAGCATGAGCATCACGTCGAGCAGCATGGCTTCGTCGCGGGTGAACGCCATGCCGCCGCGCAACACCTGCAGGATGGTCTCAGCGGTGGAGAGGCCGGGTGTGGGGTGCGGTACGTGAACCTCGGAGCCGCGGCGCTTGGCGACCGAGGCCATATGCGCGAAGGCGGCGATGCGGGGGAGACGGGCGAGCATGGAGATGGCGACGTCGATTTCGTGCTCGGGTGTAATGGCGTCGGGCTCGGCGTCGAAGGCGTAGAGCAGCAGCACGGCGCGCTGAAGCACATTCATGATGCTCGACGACACCGTGGTCATGGGGAACTCGCGGACGTATTCGTCGCTCAGATGCCTAAAAGCACCCAGGCGTTCGCAAAAACCGTCGAGTTCCTCTTTGGTGGGCAGCGAGCCCGTGATGAGCAGGTAGGCGACCTCTTCGTAGCCATAGCGATCCTCGGCCTGGGCGTTGTTGACCAGGTCTTCGATGCTGTAGCCACGAAGCGTGAGTTTGCCCTGATCGGGCACGACCTTTCCGTCGACCTTGTTGTAGCCATGCACATCCGAGATACGGGTGAGACCCGCGACCACGCCCGAGCCGTCGGCATTGCGCAGGCCGCGCTTGACGTTGTGCTCTACGAACAGGCCCTCGTCGTACGGGTCGGTCGGCAGGCCGTGGTAGAGGTTTTCGCTTTCGGGCGAAATCTGACGGCTCGCCTCGTAATCCAAGACCAGGCGGCTCAGGTGATCGTCGAAGCGGTAGTAGATTTTCTTGGCGTCGTAGGCCATGCGCGCTCCTCTCCGGTCCGCTTTGGGGCCGCGCGCTTGGACGATATGACGTCAAGCTGCCCCGAGCGGCTTGTTCGCTACAGGCGGTACATAAAGTTAAAGACGTCCTCGCGCTGGATGGACACGTTGACGCCCGAAAGCTCGCCGGCCTCGGCCAGCGCCTTCTGCAGCTCGGCGAAGTCGAGCTTGGACTCGGCGGTGTCGGCCAGCATGGTCATGGTGAAGATGTCCTCGATAATGGACTGCGTGATGTCGCGGATGTCGACGTTGGCCTCGCCTAGGACACGGGTGACGCCGGCGACGATGCCGGGGCGGTTCTTGCCAAGGACGGTGATGACGATACGGGAGGACGAGATCTCGGCCATGGGAAACCCTTTCGCGTGATTGCGGCGCGCGCGGGGCGCTCCGCTACGGTACAGTGTTCATCATTGTACCTGTCTGGCGCAAAAAAGGCGCGCTCGCTGCGGCGTTACATGCCTGCAACATGAGCGTAAGGGGGAAGGCCGTACGGGGAAGAGCCGTCTGGCGCGTGTCCGGCTCGTGTTGGGTTGATTTCCGATCTCAGCCGAACACATTGAGCGGACAGGCCGTATTCTGGTACGTGCATCATCATGTCATCCCACATCTTGGATTCGGTCGATAGGCTGTGCGATGAGATTCTGTTTTTGAAGGATGGGAGGCTCATTAGAAGCATTCCGCAAGATGATGCTGCGCCGAAGTCTCCTGGATCCCATTTCGCAAAGCCTGCCGGACGCGCCGAGGGTGCGCTAAGCACGTATCGGCGACTCTACGAAAAGGGCGGGTAGAAATGCAAGTTAAAAATCTATGTGGCCAATGTGATACCGTTGAACCCGCATATCGATACCGCCCAGCCATTCGCCTCGCCCCCGTCGCACGTATCTTCATCCGGTCTGTTACTTTTAATCTAACAATTCTTTGAGGAACGTAGGTGCTTCTAAATGTACTGTCGACTTCTTCTCAAACTAATCCTAAGAGACAAGGCCGTATGGATTTGTACGCTCGTTCTCGCTGCGGCCTTTTCCGTCCCCATTGCGTTCAATTCACCCATCTACGGGCCCTTCTTTATGAAACAGGGCATGCAGAGCTTTGTCGACGCATTCAATACGCGCGCGCCCCAGGCCAGCGGCACAGGCCTATCTCCAGAGCAGCAAAATGACGCGGAGCTTGCAAGATACGCGAACGCCGCCCTTGCCGCTCAAACCGACGCCGCCTTTCTCGATTCTGCCGAGAGCTACTACGCGCTCATGGGCGAAGGCTTCCAATCCGGGTCCATCGTGGGAGACCAAGAGACCAATGACGCAGCGCTCGCATATTGCCGTGCCCTGAGCAGCTCCGGCATCACGGATATCCCGGCCTCCGCAAACGACCTGCCATTCCTTTCCTTCCTGCCTTACGCCATTGCCACGGCGCCGTCTTTCCTTCCCTTCATCCCCTTCCTTCTCTCGTCGATACTCGTGCTCGGCGCCACAAGGCCCGGGACCCTGGCGGCAAAGGCGCCCGTGCCCAAATTCCGGCGCCTTATCCAGATCGTGTTTTCGATAATCGTCGCGGGGACCGCGATGCTCCTCGCCGGCCTCGCACCCGGGGGCATTTACGCCTTGGTCCTAAACGGCTTCGGGCAAATTGGGTACCCGATCGCCTTCTTCCATGACGGCGCGCTTACCACCACGACCGCGGGAAACGTCTTCACAGCCCTGCTTCTCGCGCTGCTTGCGGGCGGAACCTTGATATCCGTTTGCTCCGCCGTCCTATCGACCGCAACGAGGCGCGTCCTCGCGGGCCCCCTTACCTCCGCGCTGCTTGTCGCGGCCCCGGCATTCCCGTTATTGTCCGATTCGGCACTAGGGCATAATGCCGTGCTCGGGCTCCTGCCACTGCCCGTATTCTCGCCTATCGAGGCAACGGGTTACGTAGGATGCTTCCCGACAGAATTCATTGGCTCCGGTTCAGGCAGCGCATCGATGCTTGCCGTGGCCCTGGCATACGTCGCGGTCTTTTTTACGGTCGGCGCCGTTGCGACACGTTCCCCCAAACAGCCTGGACCCGCGAAAAAGCACCATGGGCTCGAGCTTCTAGACGCGAGCGTGGGATACGGAAGCACGACGATACTTTCAATCGGGTCGCTTTTCCTGAGCCCGGGAACGGCGGCGGGCCTCGTTGCTCCCAACGGCTCGGGGAAAACCACCCTTCTTGAAGCGCTGTCGGGCCAATTTCCCACCCGCATCCGCTCGGGAAGCCTGGCGGCAGACGGAATCTGCCAACGTCGATCAGCCGAATTTGCAGAACTCGTCTACCTGAGCTCTTCGGGCAGCGCGGATCTCTATCCCACGCTATCGGCCATCGAGCACCTTGCTTTCGTTAGGGAGGCGTGGAAATCGGCCGCCGACATCGACTCGCTCTGCGACTCCCTCGGAATCTCCCCATATCTCGACAAGCCGACCCGTAAACTCTCGACAGGAATGAAGCAGCAGGTAAAGCTTGCCATGGCGATAGCGACCGATTGCCCGTACCTCATCCTCGATGAACCGCTGAACGGCCTCGATCCGGGAAAACGGAAAACCTCCTGCGACGCGATGCGCAGCGAAGTGGCGCGGGGACGCAGCGTGCTCATTTCAAGCCATCTACTCGACGACCTGGCAGACCTTACCAACTCGTTCTACTTCATCGAAGCCGGCACGCTAGTGGAAAAGATCAAGTCGTCCTCGCAGACGCTCAAGCAGGAATACCTCGATACATACGAAGGAGGTGAATGACATGAAACTAATTGAACAGCTGAAGTCCAATGCGTCGCGCATGGCTGTCTACGCCATCCTCGTGGCAACGGCTTTATGCGGAATCGCGGCACCCGTCTATGCGCTCAACGGGGAGAAAGGCGATGTCGAACCCGCGTACATGGCTTCGACGGTTAAGGACCGGTACAAAGCCTTCTCTGGAGACACGTTTTACGTAGCAGAGTACGACACGACCTACCGTCAGCTTCGCTACAACAAGGGCTACGACTATCTAGGCGCAGAGGCAATCAACTATACGTCGGGTTGGTACCGCTCCAACTATGGACACATAACCCAGTTCAAGTGTAACTACCGTGTGTACAACTAAAGCAACCGGCCGGGACGAGGGG
>CABQNA010000019.1 GCA_902465425.1 uncultured Collinsella sp. | reverse complement strand
AGTGGCCTTCGGCTCGTGCGGAATCTACGGAAAACTCGCCCTGCCCCTCCCGGCCGGAGCTACGTTGCCTTTGCTGCGAATCCTCGTGTCCGTTGGCCGGCGCGCCCCACTCATAATGCTTGGGTCGGTGGGCTGATGGTTTTGGGTCCCGCTGGGCTATAGGGTTGAAACGAAGGTTGACAGGCGGTGGAGGCCTTCGTCCAGATCTTTGTCGGAGACGCAGTAGCTTAGGCGGATGTGGCCTTCGGTTCCGAAGCAGTTTCCGGGGACTAGGGCTACGTTTGCCTCTTTGATGGCTTTGATGCAGAAGTCTTCGCTTGTTAGGCCGAATTGTTTGATGCTGGGGAAGGCGTAGAAGGCGCCTGCCGGTTCCACTACGTCGAGGCCCATGGCGTCTAAGGCTGCGAGTACGCGCTCGCGGCGGACTCGGTAGACTTTGAGCATGGGGGCTGGGTCGACGGTGAGGGCTCGGGCTGCGGCGTCCATTTCGAAGGAGACAGCACTCGATACTAAGTATTGGTGGGCCTTTGCGATCTCGGCGATGACGGGGGCTGCGGCTGCGAGCCAGCCCAAGCGCCAGCCGGTCATGGCCCAGGGCTTGGAGAAGCTCTCGATGACGACCGTCTGCTCACGCAGCTCCGGGTGGCGCTGGGCAAAGCGCTCGTAGCCATCCACATAAACCAGGCGGTTGTATACGTCGTCGCAGACCACGTAGATGCCCGCCTGCTCCGCCACGCGCGCCACGGCGTCGAGCGATGCCGCGTTGAGGATGCAACCCGTAGGATTGTTGGGCGAGCAGATGACGATGGCCTTGGTCGCCGGCGTAACGCAAGCGCGCAGCGCTTCCTCATCGATCTGGAATTGCGCAGACTCCGTATCCAAAAAGACCGCCTTGGCATGGTTGGCCACGACGATGCTCTCGTACAGGCCAAAGGCCGGCGTGGGGATAATGACCTCGTCGCCAGGGTTGAGCATAGCCATGAATGTTGCCGACAGGGCCTCGGTCGCGCCGTCGGTCAGAATGACCTCATCGGCGGAAAACGCCAGGCCCGCGCCCCCCATGTAGGCAGACAGCGCCTCACGCAGGGCGGGGCGACCGTTGTTGGGCGGATAGTGCGTGTCGCCGCGGTCGAGCGATGCGGTCACTTCGGCGCTAATCACATCGGGCGTGGGGAAATCGGGTTCGCCGAGCGCAAGCGCGATGCACCCCGGATGCTGGGCGGCGAGCGCGTTAATCCGACGGATGCCGGAGGGCTTGAGCGTGGCAAGCGAGGTATTCATGGGCAGACGCATGGCGTTCCTTTCGTAAGGGTTGCACTAGGATAGCGCGGCGAGACGCCGCCAGACGGTGTAACCTAAACGGAAACCAACCGGAAAGGAGGCGGCATGGAGACGACCGCACGCGGCGATGTACCAAAAACGTTGCAAACCATTGCGTATATCAGCATTCCCAATAGCGCCGATCTTGAGTTTTTGCTCTGGGACCTGCAGGATGCCATCGCGGCCTATGCCCGGCTTTCCGGCACCGTACTCCCCCACCCGGTTGACTTGAAGGCGGATAATGCCGACGGCGTTGCCGATGGCATCGTGCTGGCCATTGAAGATGTGACTGACGATGAGACGTTGACAGCCATCGAGCAGGCGCTTGAGCGCGTTGGCGGTACGGGAACGCGCGTCTATGTCGCGATTCGAGCCGCACAAGAGGGCACTGAGCAGGTGCGTGGGACCGCCGTTCGCCTGCACAAGGCATGTGAGCGCCATGGCCAATTGTGGTGTGGCGGCGTTGCCATCTGCGCCGGCAGCGGCATTGCGGCGCTTCGTCGCTCTCCGCGCATGGGACTCTTGCGGCGACCATTTTCGGAAGCGATGGATAAGCTTGTGGGCGCTGTGCGCATGGGCTGCTCCGTCGAGCATGCACAGCGACTTGGCGGCGGCAATGCCGCCAACGTCGACACCGACGGCATGGTTTGCGCCGAGCCAGCCGTGCCCGCGCCGATCTGGCGAGGCGTTCTGAAACGTCTGGGCGCCCACGCTCAAACAAAAATCTAAATTAAATAACAGCCCAGTCAACGGCTTCGTGCCAACGCTCAACAAGCCGCTCCAGGCGCCAGGCGGCATTGGCAGGACTTGTCGAGGGCAGGACGACGGCGGGCAACCCCGTCCGATCTTGCAAGTAGCGTTTGTAGAGTCGCCCTGCCGTACCGCCGTTACAGACAACGACCTCGATCGACGCGGCATCGGTAATGCGCTCGATATGTGCCGGCACAACGTTGCGGATGCTCGCGTCGCTCGAGCCCTTAATGTCGCAGCTCTCGACCACATCCCACAGGGCCACGCCGCCGTTCAGCAGCATGGCCCGCTTGGCGGCAATGGAGGCATCGAGCGTCGCGGGCTCACCGCTTGCCAAAGGATCGCCCTCGTTGGGCGGCACAGGCATACCGAGGCACGTGGCCATCACACGCCAAAAGCGATTCTGAGGGTTGCCGTAATAAAAGGCATTGGCGCGCGAAAGCACCGAGGGAAACGACCCGAGCACCAAAACGCGCGAGTGCTCGTCAAACACGGGCTCAAACCCATGCTCAATATGTTGATAGCCCTCGTCAGATACGGCCATGGACTAGGCTCTCAACAGATAGCGCACCTCGTAGGGTGCAAGCTCAAGGGTACCCGTCAGCTCGACCGTGGGCGCATCGTCGGCAAGCAGGTCGACGAAGGACCCGTTGAGCTCGCCGGCGCCAAAGGTGTAAGGCTCACCCACGGCATTCACCGCCACGAGTACCGTCGCGCCGTCACAGGCGCGCTCGAACAGCAGCTGCTTGTTCTGGATCACCACGTTGCGATAGGCACCGTAGTTGAGAGCACGGGCAGCCGCGTCGTCGGCCGAGCGAAGGTGCGCAAGCTGCGTGATGAACGCCGTCAGCTCGTTGGGCGCAGGCTCATTGAGCGCAGGTCGCAGCGCCCAGTCGCCATCGGGGCCACCCTTTTCGCCGGCAATTCCCCACTCGCTGCCATAGTAGACGCACGGGATGCCCGGCATGCCAAAGAGCATGCCGTAGGCGGGACGCAGACACGACTTGTCGGTGAGGATACTTGCCAGGCGCGGCACATCGTGGTTGTCGACAAACGAAAGCAGATGTTTGCCGCGGTAGATGCACCAAGGGTCGCCGCCAAACTGACGGTGCAGCGAATGGGCGATCTCGAACATGTTGACCGAGTTAAAGCTGGAATACAGGCCCTTGTAGCACTCGTAATTAGTGCACGAGTCGAGCATCTCGTCGTTGACGATCTGATTGTAGTCGCCGTGGAGCGTCTCGCCGATGAGCACAAAGCCGGGCTTGAGCTCACGGGTAAAGGAGTGTAGGCGGCGCATAAAGTCGCGGTCAAGCATATAGGCAACGTCCAGGCGCAGGCCGTCGGCGCCAAAGACGTCGGCCCAACGGCGCACGGACTCGAGCAGGTAATCGACCACAGCGGGATTTTGCAGGTTGAGCTTCACAAGCTCAAAATGGCCTTCCCAGCCCTCGTACCAAAAGCCGTCGCCATAGCAGGAATCGCCGTCAAAGCTAATGTGGAACCAGTCCTTGTAGGGCGAGTCCCACTTGCGCTCCTGCACATCGCGGAAGGCCCAAAAACCGCGGCCGACGTGGTTGAAGACGGCATCGAGCACCACGCGGATGCCATGGGCATGCAGCGTGTCGCATACGGCGGCAAAGTCGGCGTCCCCACCCAGGCGACGGTCGATATGGCGCAGGCTGCGTGTATCGTAGCCGTGGCTATCAGATTCGAGCGGTGGGTTGATGAGCACAGCGCCAACGCCGAGTTCCTGCATGTAGTCGGCCCATTGGGCGACCTTCATGATAGGAGCATCGGGGTTGGGCGCGGCGTTGGCAGCCTGGGCGAGCCCATCCTCGGCAACGGGCGCGGCGTTTTCGCGCGGAGCCCCGCAAAAGCCCAGCGGATAGATCTGATAGAACGTCGTCTCGTATGCCCACATAACAGCCTCCCGGTAAGCTCAACACAACGACATCCATTGTATGCCTGCCGTGCATCCCCTCCCCCAAAATAAGTTGCGGTGGAATAGGGACTGTTTGCCGGGTTTATTGGGCCCAGCAGTCCGTATTTCACCGCAACTGATGAGGAGGATGTGGCTAGGCGACGGGCTTTGCGCGGCGTATGGCTGGGAACATCACCGTGATGACGCCCACGACGGCAATCGCCCCGCCCGCGAAGCCGATCCAAGCGATACCGGGACCCGAAACCACGGCGCCGCCGATTGCGGTGCCCGTGCCAATACCGAGGTTAAACAGGCCCGAGAAGATCGACATGGCGACGGCCGACGAATCTGCCGGCGTGTGCTTGATGAGCTCGGCCTGAAACGCCACGTTAAAGGCCGTGGCGCAGCAACCCCACAGTGCGCAGACGGCAAGCACTGTCACGAGCGACGATGCGGCCGGCCCCATGAGCAGCAGGGCCACCGGCACGCCGGAGAGCGTGATAGCAAGGAACGGAAAACGGTGCCCGTCGAACAGGCGGCTGAACAGCCAGCTGCCCACCAAGCCGGAACAGCCAAACGCCGTCAGCGTCATGGTGATGGCGCCCGCATCGACGTGCGCGACCTGCGCCAGGAAGGGCTCGATATAGCTGTAGCTTGCGTAATAGCCGGTCGCCATGAAGACCGTGACTGCGTAGAGCGCGATGAGGAGCGGGTTCTTGAGCAGCTCGGGCAGCTGTTTGACGGTAAAGCGCTCACCCGCCGGCATGGCCGGGAACACCGCTGCCTGGTAGACGACCGCGATGGCTGAGAGGCCCCCGACCACGGCAAACGTCATGCGCCAGCCCACGGCCAAGCCAATGGCGCGACCGAGAGGCAGGCCAAAGATCTGCGCGATGGACGAGCCCGTGGCGATCATGCTGATGGCGAGCGCGCCGTGGCGAGTGTCGACCAGGCGCGAGGCCATAATCGAGGCGACTGACCAGAACACGGCATGTGCGCAAGCGACCACCAGGCGCGCGCAGACCAGGATGGGATAGGTCGGCGCCACAGCGGACAGGAACTGACCGAGCGAGAACACGGCCAGCACGCCCAGCAGCATCCGCTTGAACTCAAAGCGCGAGGCGAACACCATGAGCGGCAGCGACAGCAGCATGACGCCCCAGGCATAGACCGAGATCATGATGCCCGCCTGGGCCTCGGTGAGCGAGAACGACGCGGCGATATCAGTCAAAAGGCCGATGGGCATAAACTCCGACGTGTTGAACACGAACGCGCAGCAGGTGAGCCCGACGAGCGGGAGCCACTGCCTGAGCGTGATGCCGTCTTGCTTTGTTTGAGCCATATAGGAAAACCTCTCCGATTATCTTGAGCGATGGGCGATTATAGCAATGAGAAGTCTATAAAATGAGCAACAAAAGAATTCTTGGAAAACGATCGTTAACAGACGGCGCGCCAATTCTGCTTAGAAAGCAAGGTACGCAGGAACTCAATGTCGAAAACGCGGCTTCATCTTCGGGCTATCGCGCCTGCTCGGATACGCACAAGGACACCCCCATGAGCACGTCAATTTCGAGCCAACTCGCAACCGCACAATGAACTAGCAAAAGCAGCATATAAGCAAACGCCCCATAATAAAGTCCCTCATGCACAAGCGCCGTCACTGAAAGTGCCGACGGCAGCGCCGCACTCGAAACTACCCATCCAACAAGAACCTGGATAGCGCAACTTGCAACCAGGTTCCATGCCACCAGCAGCATTGCGGGACGCGCGATTTCTCTCCAGGAGGAACGAAGCACCGTGACCGAACGCATGATGTAGCGTGGTGCAAACCGAATGCCTCGTAGTCCCCTCTGCTCCACGTCCGCATCTTCAATTAACACGAATACGAACGACGCGGAAAGAAGCGTCACGATTACTGCCACCACAAGCGAGCACAACACCCCGAGCTGACTGCTCGCAAGCGAGGCAAAGACTACAATTGCCGATAAAATCAAGTGAACCAAATAAATTAGCAGCGCCCCAGAAATCTGGAGGGGAACCGTCGAGGCCAAGAGATAAACCGGAGGGGTTCGAGCAGGTTGCACCGTCTCTTTGGACCGGTCGACGGCAAATAATGAAAAAGCCACATTCGATAGAAGCAGGTTTAAAAAGGCCGCGACCACAGTGCAAATAAGCGTAATGGACGGATTGATATAGGCGAGCTCAGTTGCAACGTTTGATACACCAATTTGAAGCGCGCTCATAACAAACAAGGGGATATATAACGCCATCGTGCAGCCACTCCGGCATTCCTTCGCCCGATCGCCCGATTCCAGAAAGACATTGAAGTTCTCTCGCAAGTTCACTCTATACCCGTTTTCTTACTAAGCAGGGCGAACGGGCGCCAATATAAACGCCGGTCCGCCCATCCATAATTTCTAGTTTTAACGTCCAGACTAGTCTGTCCAGCCGTCGATGTAGTCGCGGTTAAGCTCAAAGTACTGCGCGGCGATATCTTTCGCCAAGGAGTACGAATTAACGAGCGGGTGCATCGCGAGGCTCTCGACAATGTCGCGCTTCGATCGGTTAACGATGCCACGCGCCACGGTGCGCTCGTAGTACTTGACGCGACGAATCAATTCGAGGTTTCCCGCGGGCACAGAATCGGCTTCGACGCGATGCGGCACGCAGCCATCGGTGGAGATATCGCACGTTGACTCAATGACATCTGTATCGAGAAGGCCGGGGATGGCGCCATTGTTGGGGGTGCACAGGATCATCTGCTGCGTCTTGCCAGAGCGAGCAATATCCATGAAGCGGAGCGCGACACCTGCGTATCCGCCAGCATCTTTGCCGTACACGTCAAACGTCCACGGCTTGTCGCGATGAATACCCGTCTCGGCCGCCATGTAGTTGTTTTCGCGCATTCCGTACCACTTCTCAAAGCACGCGAGGCCTTTTTCGAAGTCGTTCTCAATATCGATAGATGCAAGCTCGCTCGTCATTTCTCGATTAATTTCTTCGATTAGTTCGCCGCGCGTCTGGGGCGAAGAGAGAACGTTGGCAACGGCGCGCTCGCGATAGTAGAAATAGTATAGGTACTCATTTGGCACGCATCCGCGATTTAGGACGAGGTCCTTCTCGAAGAACCTAAGATCTGTATGAGCATATGCCCCGTCGTCGTGGATCAAGTCGGACATGATGTCCTCGCCGTCAACCGTCACATTGCGGAAGAACGAGAGGTGGTTGAGTCCATAGCACTCGCCCTGAACCGATGCGGGATCAACGCCTTTATACTCGGCAAACTGATGCAACATGCCCGAGGGGGCATCGCAAATGCCATAAGTAAAATCATAGCCCATATCGCGTAGGGCCTGAGATACGACGCCAGCGGGATTAGTAAAGTTAAACACCTTGACGTCCGGCTTTGCGTACTTCTTGATTAACTCGCAATACGAAGCAAGCGCAGGGACGGAGCGCATGGCAAAAGACACGCCGGCTGCGCCAGTCGTCTCTTGGCCAAGAACCCCATGCGAAAGAGCAATGCGCTCATCGCGAACGCGCATATGGTCCCCACCGACGCGAATCGTCGTGATCACGTAATCGGCGTCCTTAACGGCCTCGACTGCATCGCCCGTCAGTGAAAAATTAAGCGTGGGGCAAAGCATGCCCGAGACATGGGCGGCAAGGCCACCGTAGATGCGCAGCTTCTCGGGATCATTGTCCATAAACACAAGTTCGTCGATTCCAAGCGATGACGCCTGCTGGGCTATGCTCTTTGCCAAAAACATGGAGCGGACGCCACCGCCACCTATGACCGTAAGTTTCATATCGAAACCCCCAATTAGCACATTCAATATTGCATGGTTCGCCTGTGTTTGGATATTGTATCCAGCATGGAGGGCCGCTTCCCGCCCCGGTTGCAAGGCGGGAAAGGAATTCCCCAAGGAGTTATTATTTACGCAACGGAAGCGGCCACACACGTCCGGCGGGAAGGAAGCACCGATGGTTGATAAAAAGCAGATTTCCAAGCTCTACTCAGCCGCAAAGCTATCCGAAACCGAGCAAAGCGTACTCGAATACCTACTCAACAATATCGACACCCTCGATGATATTGGCATAAAACCCGTCGCCATGGCATGTTTTACCAGCATGACGACAGTCATCAGGCTTTCGAAAAAGCTCGGCTACCGTGGCTACCGCGAAATGATGTACGATCTCAAGCACCTTCAGCATGTCTCCCGCGAAATGAATCAATCACTCAAAGACAGTAGCGTCCACTTCGTATGCCACACCGGAGATGTAGACGTATTCATCGCCGCACTGCATCGCAACAGAATGATCGGAGTAAACGGAGAGGGCTTCTCACGCATCGTTGCGCAGTACATGGCGACCAAGCTCGTTGGACTTGGCTTTTTGGCCGTCATACAAGACTTCCTAGAAACCGATCAGTTTGTCGAATCCAACCGAAATACGCTCAGCTGCATGATGCTCATATCCAAATCGGGCCAGACAGAAGCCATCCTGGAAACCGCAAGGGCATGCCACGACGCGGGCATTACGACCCTCGCGTTTACCGGCAACGAAGACAGCGAGCTCGCCAAGACGGCAGACGCGATCTTTACGATACATGACGATCACCCAATGGATCTTAAGAACGTTAAGCCTAACTGCTTTACCGGAAGTTGTATTCTCGCATTCGAAGAACTATTGAGTATCTGCCTTGACAATCTAAAACAAGAAGGCCTGGCCCCCTAAATCATGCGATAGGAAGCCAAGCCCTGGAATTGCGCTATGCAATTGAAAGCCACTTGCGCGTTTTACTCGTCACCGAGAACTTCGTGCACCTCAGAAGCGACTTCGCCGACACGAGGACCGTAAATGACCTGGATTGCCTTGTCGCTCAGGCGGATAACGCCCATAGCTTCAAGATTCTTGGTGAACACCTCGTCGTCTGCAACCTTAGAACCATCCTTGACAATCACGCGAAGACGTGAGATGCAGTTGTCAAGATCATCAATGTTGTCGGCTCCACCAAGCGCTTCGACAATGCCAACAGCAAGCGCGCTGTCCTTGGTCGCACGACCCTGGACTGCCTTCTCGGGAGTGCTATCAGACTCGCCCTTTGCCTCAGCGGCCTTTGCCTCGAACTCGGCTCTGCTGTTGATCAACTCAATATCGTCACCATCGTCTCGACCGGGCGTCTTGATATCGAACTTAGTAATAAAGAACCGGAAGAGGAAGAAAGCTGCCAGGAAAAAGGCGGGGAGCAGGATAAGGTACGGAAGCAGATTAAGCTTCTCGGGGCGGAATAAGAATGGGATCAGATCCTTGATATTTCCCTGGTACACCGAAACGCCCATTGCCTCCGAGAGAACTTCACCCAGTCCGGAAAGCGGAGCGTAAACGCCAAAGTAGAGCCAGGGGGCGGCAAACAGGAACGTAAAGAGAATAGGCTCCGTAACGCCAAAGAAAACAGTCGAAATCACTGTGGGGATTAAAAGACCAGCAACCTTCTTGCGGTTCTGGGGCTTGGCACAAGACCACATAGCAAGAGCGATGCCCGGGAACAACGCGTAATCGTTAATGCCATAGCCAGCCATGAAGGCCCTAACCAAGAGCTTGTCACTGCTGGGAGAAGCGAGCTGTGCAAGCTGAATGGCGCTATTGCCCACCACGCGCGTTCCATCGACGACCATGGAGCCGCCAAGCTCAGTCCAATACATGGGCGTCTCGAGCAGCGGATGCAAGCCAAACGGCACAAGGCTCTCGAGCACCCAGCGATAGACAAACGTACCGACCAGACCGGAGCCTTTCACGAACGTCGCAATACCCGAGAAACATCCACCGATGACGGGCCAGACGAAGTACATGATGCCGCCCAGGATGCCACCGGCGACCAGCGATACAATGGGGACCGTTCGACTGCCCGCAAAAAACGCCAGCGCCGTTGGAAGCTTGGTCTTGTAAAAACGGCCGGTGATCCAAGCGACCAGGCAGCCCACGATAATGCCGCCAAAGACACCAGAGCTGTAGCCAAAAAAGCCGAGCGAGGTGGTGTAGAGTGCGGACTGCTCACTCGCCTGAATGGACGTAAGGCCGACCTTCTGAAGAGCTTCCACCGTTGTATTGTCGGCAGCCAAGCCAGCTGCTCCAAGCAGAATCTCAACCGTCTTGAGCATGGTGAGATAACAGACAAGGGCAGAAAAGGCAGCCCAGCCCTTCTCTTTGCGAGACAAGGAGAAGGCGCAGCCGACGGCAAACAAAACACCGAGGTTTCCAATGATTACCTCGCCGAGACCCTTAAATACCGAGAAGAACGTAAAGAGCGGCGAAGCGGCATACCAGTCCCAATTAACGCCAAGGGACACAAGGGTCAGTTCGGTCGTAAAAACGCTACCGATACCCAAAAAGAGACCGGAAATGGCAATGAGCGTAATCGGAACGAGCATTGCCTTTCCGAACGATTGAAATTTTTCTTTCATCGATTCCCTCCTCAATGATCCTCCATAAACAACTATTGCACCCCACGTCCCCACACAGGCGAAACGGAAGACATGTTCGGCAATAGAAACAAGGTGATTGTAGAAAGGGGCGCATAAAATGCGCATCGACATCGCGTAATACGGTTAAATCGACCGACGATTGCAAGTATTTACGAATCCGTAAACGGCAGCAAATAGGCAGCGAACGGCAATCTGCAGTGTAGGACAGTCCCCGCAGGCCGACAATTGCCGGTATTTTGGCTCATATTTATTGAATTGTTGCTCGCCCAAAAATACGGAGCATCAACGCGCCCCTAAGCCAACCCCAGCAATATGCCCGCCGAATGCACGACAAACGCCACAATCCAGGCGACCGTCACCTGAAACGCGAATACAGCCACGGCATAGCGTGCGCCCAACTCGCTCTTGACGGCGCCGATGGACGCCACGCAAGGCGGGTACAGCAGCGTAAAGACCAAGAACACGTAGGCAGTAAACGGCGAAAACATGGCTGACAGTGCCGCGGGAGAGGTTGCGCCCAAAAGCACCGTGAGCGTCGAGATGACGCTCTCTTTGGCAATAAGTCCGGTGACGAGCGCCGTGGATGCGCGCCAGTCGCCAAAACCGAGCGGGGCCAACACCGGCGCGATGATGCTACCCAGACCGGCAAGCAGGCTTTGCGACTGGTCAGCGACCACGTTAAAGCGGATATCGAACGTCTGCAGGAACCAGATGACCACCGTAGCGGCAAAGATAATGGTAAAGGCCTTGGTGATGAAGTCCTTGGCCTTATCCCATGCCAGCATCACCGTCGTCTTGACGCTCGGCAGGCGGTAATTGGGCAGCTCCATGATAAACGGTACCGGGTCGCCCTTAAATGCCGTGCGGTTGAGCACCAAAGCCGCGATGCAGCCGACCACGATACCGATCAGATAGAGCGAGACCATGGCGGGAACCGTCGCCTGCGGGAAAAACGCCCCGCACAGCAAGCCGTAAACCGGTAGCTTGGCTGAGCAGCTCATAAACGGCGTGAGCATGACCGTCATCTTGCGGTCGTGCTCGGATGGGAGCGTACGGGTCGACATGATAGCCGGCACGGTGCAGCCAAAACCGACGAGCATGGGCACGAAACTGCGGCCCGACAGGCCAAAGCGACGCAACACCTTATCCATGACAAAGGCCACGCGCGCCATGTAGCCGGAGTCTTCCAGAATGGAGAGGAACAAGAAGAGCACGACGATAATCGGTAGGAAGGTCAGCACGCTGCCCACACCCGTAAGCACGCCGTCCACGGCCAGCGAGCGCACCACGTCGTTGGTACCGAACGCCTTGAGGCCCGCATCGGCCGAGGCGATGATGGCAGCGATACCGTCCTCCATGAGTCCCTGCAACGCCGCGCCGATCACGCCAAACGTCAGCCAAAAGACGAGGCCCATGATCACCAGAAACGCCGGAATGGCCGTGTAACGACCTGTCAGGATGCGGTCAATCTTGACGGAGCGCACGTGCTCGCGGCTCTCGTGCGGCTTGACGACGCAACGCCCGCACATGTCGCCGATAAAGCTAAAACGCATATCGGCCAGCGCAGATAGGCGGTCGGTGCCGGCCTCGCCCTCCATCTGGGTGATGATGTGCTCGATAGCGTCGAGCTCGTTGCGATCCAGGTGAAGCGCCTCGGTTACCAGCTCATCGCCCTCGACCAGCTTGGTCGCCGCAAAGCGCACCGGGATGTGCGCCGTCACGGCATGGTCCTCGATCAGGTTAGCAATACCGTGGATGCAGCGATGCAGCGCACCGCCGTCCGGACCGTCGGGCGCGCAAAAGTCCAGGCGACCAGGGCGCTCGCGGAACCGCGCCACGTGCAGGGCGTGGTCCACCAGCTCGCCGATGCCCTCGTTGCGGGCAGCGCTAATGGGGACAACGGGCACGCCCAACAGGCTCTCGAGCAAGTTGACGTCTACGGCGCCGCCGTTGGCGGTCACCTCGTCCATCATGTTGAGCGCGATGACCATAGGACGGTCAAGCTCCATGAGCTGCAGTGTCAGGTACAGGTTGCGCTCGATGTTGGTAGCGTCAATGATGTCGATGATGGCGTCCGGGCGCTCGTCGAGGATGAACTGACGGCTCACGACCTCTTCGCCTGTGTACGGCGACAGAGAGTAAATGCCAGGCAGGTCGGTAACGCTCGCCTCGGGATGGTTGCGGATGGTGCCATCTTTGCGGTCGACCGTCACGCCGGGAAAGTTACCGACGTGCTGGTTGGAGCCCGTCAGCTGGTTGAATAACGTGGTCTTGCCGCAGTTTTGGTTGCCGGCGAGGGCAAAGTGCAGCGGCGCGCCCTCGGGCACGGCCGTCTTTGCCGCACGGGGCGAATACGTCCCCTCGCCCAGAGCCGGATGCTCCGTCGTGCCGATTGCGGCGTTAGCGCGCGGACCCGTATCGGTGTCGTGAATACCCACGAGCTCGATGCGAGCGGCATCGTCCTTACGCAGTGTCAACTCGTAGCCACGCAGGCGGATCTCGAGCGGGTCACCCATGGGGGCGTACTTCATCATGGTGACTTCGGTGCCCGGCGTTAGACCCATGTCCAAAATATGCTGTCGGAGTGCCTGATCGTCCGATGCCACCGATGCGACAACGGCGTCCTTTCCAATCTCGAGTGTATCGAGCTTCACGTCCGTGTTCCTCCCCCGGCGCCCACAGGGCGTTGTATTTATGTTCACCAAGGCTAACCGTTTGCCATGGCTAACCAATTTTAACCATGCATGATAGCGCGAACATGCAACGATGTTCAATCAGCAAATTGGCGCAATGGGGACAGGCAGGAGAGTTCAGGGCCATAGTTTCCCGATGAGGCCTCTCGGGGAAACTACATCCCAGAATTCCGGCTCGAAACGGGATATGGTTTCCCAAACAGGCCTCTTACGGAAAATGCATCCCGGAATCCCCGCTCGAAACGGGACGCGCTTTCCCAGTCGAGGCCCTATGGGAAACTGCGTCCCACCTTGAAAGGCAAAACTGGGGCGCAGTTTCCGGGCGGGGCATCAAAAACGAAGTTGCGGTGGAATAGTTCCTGGATGGGCTGGTTGATGCCCCAGATAGGAACTATTTCACCGCAAATTATTGAAGGGCTTGGATGCCGGGACTCTTACAGATGGCGCTCGAGGAAGCGGAAGGCCAGGCGAATCCAAGGGCGGACCGCCACCTGCTTGTCCTCGTTGTCGACCGCGGTGTTGGCGTTGCCGAGTGAAAGGCCGTGACCTCCCTGGTCAAA
>CABQNA010000018.1 GCA_902465425.1 uncultured Collinsella sp. | reverse complement strand
CACGGGAGGCAGGTTAATTAATTCGGTCCCGGCATTCAGAAAAGTCAGTGCAGCAAAATGGCGATGCGGATAGCGACATGGGCATGGTTTTCGCTGCGCGCGGGTCCCCTGGGGAGCGCCGTGCATTTTTGGGAGTATTCAGCAAGCCAGGACGGCTGCATACACGCCGGACACACCATATTGGTTCCAAGGACGCCTTCGACCGGGGATTTGAGTCGGCAGGCAAACCCCGCCAGGACAAAAAGGCATGCTTCGCGCCGCGCCGAACCCCAAAATGACGTCAATCTCCGCAACGTTACTCAGCCGCAGCGGCACCGGCAGAGCTCGCGGTGCTGAATACTCCGTTTTTTGCACGGCACGGGCGGGGGTACATCAGGATCAGGAAGGACATCCCAGCCTATTTATGCAATCTGTAATGGGAAGTATGCAAAACACCAAGAGATAGCATTGCTGGTGTCCAAATTGAGCGCGGGGCAGCAGCACCTCCGCCCCGCACCCAAATCCAACAGAGCAGGGACGCTCATGGCGGATCCCCACCAAAACGCAAACGCGGCTCGAGCGCCATCCCAAAATAGACTGCGCGAGCCGCGTTTAACGGTACGACATGAATATTAGCGCTCGTAAATCAAGTTACCTGCCAGGTAGGTGGCCTGAACCTTGGTAGCCTGGAGGTCTTGGGGGTCAACGGTGAGCGGGTTTTGGTCCAGGACTACCAGGTCGGCATACTTACCGGGCTCCAAACTGCCGAGGTTTTGCTCGTCGCCTGCCGCATAGGCACTGCCCAGAGTGTAGTTGCGCAGGGCTGTTGCTGCATCGATGCGCTCGCTCGGCAACCAGCCGCCCTCGGGCCAGTGGCTTTTGGGGTCCTGGCGCGTGATAGCCGTGTAGAGCACGTTCATGCTGGTAACGGGCGTAATAGGGCTGTCGGTACCGAAGGCTTGGCGAATGCCGCGCTGCTTATAGGTTGCGAACGGCCACATGATGCGGCTGCGCTCCAGGCCCAGATCGCGCTCGGGGCCGCCCGGGTCGAGTGTAATGTGACAGGGCTGGCTCGAGGCAACGACGTTAAGCTTGCGTAGACGATCGAGGTCCTCGGGCAAGAGGTTCTCCAGATGCTCAAGCGTGTTATGACCGTGCTGGGGCAGGCCGTACAGTTCGGCGGCCTCCTCAAAGATATCCAGCGCGGCATGAATCGCACCGTCACCGATGACGTGGATGCGAACGGTGTGACCGCGCTCCGCGGCAGCGAGGACCAGCTTGCGCATACGCTCGGCAGGAACCGTCAGGCGACCTTGATCGCCCGGGAAGCGCGGGTTGGTATAGGGCTCGGTGAGATAGGCCGTGTGTTCGCTCGAGACGCCGTCGAAGAACTGCTTAAAACCAGGCGCCGAGAGCAGCGCGTTGTTCGCGTAGCGGGTCTGGAGTTCTTCCAAGCGCGATTGGTCATCCAGCAGCGTGGGGAACAGATGGGCTCGGATGCCCAACTTGCCGGCTGCCTGCAGTTTGTCGTAGACGTCGTCGCGGATAAAATCGCAGCCCGGCATGGGCATGAGCGACATATCGCAGATCGAGGTGATGCCCTGCTCGGCCATACGCCTCATTTGATCGGCGTAAGCGCTTGCGATACGGTCCTCGCCCAGCCATTCAAGACAGCGCGGAAGCAGCTGCATGGCAGCCGCCTCGTGAGCGATACCCGTGAGCTCGCCGTTTGCATCCTTGTCGTAGCTGCCGCCCGCCGGAGGCTCGCTGTCGCGCGTGACGCCGAGCGCCTCGAGCGCGCGGCTGTTGAGCCACAGCGTGTGGCCGTCGCCCGAATACATAACGCAGGGGCGATCGGGGAAGGCGGTGTCGAGGGAGGCCTTGGTAGGGTGCTCGGGCGGATTCCAGCGGTAATCACGCCAGCCCTGCGTTACGACCCAAGCGTCGTCGGGCAGGTCCTGGGAAAACTCGAGCGCATGTTGCACCAGCGCCGCCTCGGACGTGCCCATATCCATAAGCATATACGGCGAGGAGCCAACCGAGGTATGGAAGAAGTGCAGGTGGGCGTCATGGAAACCGGGGCAGACAAACTGCTCGCCGTAGTCGACCACCGGCGTGGCGGCAGGTGCGGCGGCGATCACGTCATCGGGCTCACCGACTGCGACGATACGGTCGCCTGCGACGGCAACCGCCAGCTCGCGGGCGGTATCGATGCCGTCTTGCGCGGTAAAGACGTTCTTGGAGCGGATAATCCGATCGATATGTTGCATGGGCATCCCCATCTCTGGCAGGAAATTCAACACCCCCGAGTGTACTCCCCCGCCCTTGTAACAAAACCCCAAGCGGCAAACGGCAACTTTACCAGCCCTAGCGGCAGGTGGCATACTGGAGAGAGCCTGTACGATTTTGCGATCAACCCAGCAAGGAGCAAATCGACCATGACGAAGACCAAGGCACAGCAGATTATGGCGGCGACCGAGGCTCGCGCGGCTGACGACGTCACCGCAGCCATCAAAGATATCGCTACCGAGTTTGAGCCCTATATCATCAAGCAGCGCCGGCACTTCCATAAGCACCCGGAGTTGAGCCTCGCCGAGGAGCGCACGACTTCTGACATCGCCAACCAGCTCGACGCCATGAATATCCCCTACGAGCGTCCCCTTAAGACGGGCCTTGTGGCGACCCTTCGCGGCACCGCGCCCGACGCCTATCGCGAAGACGGCACGCCACGCCGCCGCATCCTGCTGCGCGCCGACATCGACGCCCTGCCCGTCACCGAGCAGACCGGCGAGGAGTTCGCCAGCGTCAACGAGGGCTGCATGCACGCCTGCGGCCATGACTGCCACATCGCCATGATGCTCGGCACGCTGCAGATCCTGCGCCATATGACCGACGACATCCACGGCGAGGTCCGCATCGTCTTCCAGCCCAGCGAGGAAAACGGCCAGGGCGCCAAGCTCATGATCGGCACGGGTGTGCTCGACGGCGTCGATGGCGCCTACGCCGCGCACATCTGGAGTGAGGTCGACGCCGGCACCGTGAGCTGCGAGCCCGGACCGCGCATGGCCAATACCGACTGGTTCCGCATCGACGTCCGCGGCACCTCATGCCACGGCGCCATGCCCCAGCGCGGCCACGACGCCGTTATGGTTGCCGCCGAGATCGTCAACGCCCTGCAGACCATCGTTTCGCGCGAGATCAGCCCCTATGAGCCGGCTGTCATCACCGTCGGCGAGCTGCACGGCGGCACCGCGCGCAACGTTATCGCCGGCACGGCCTACCTCGCCGGCACGGTGCGCACCTACGGAGATTCGACCCACGAGGAAATGCCGGAGCTTATGCGCCGCATCGTGGAGCATACCGCGGCCGCCTTGGGCGCCGAGGCAGAGCTCACCGACTACACCATCGCCAACTACAAGGTCGAAAACGACGCCGCCTCGAGCGAGCGCTGCCGTCAGGCCGTAATCAAGTGCTTGGGCCCCACCGGTCAAGGCCATTACCGTGGCACGCTTTCGGGCGAGGATTTTTCGGAGTACCTGCGCCGCGTACCGGGCGTGCTCGCCTTTGTAGGTACGCGCAACCCCAAGATTGGCGCCACGTACGCCCAGCATTCCTGCTTTTACAAGATTGACGAGACCGTGCTGGCAAAGGGCTCCATGGTGGCCGCCCAGTATGCTATCGACTTTTTGGCCGAGCCCACGCAAGAGGAGCTCGACGGCCCCGCGATTACCGCGGTCGCCGAAACCAACCCCGATCTGGCCGCCAAGCTGCGCTCTGCCAAGGCGACGACCGCCGAGGCTCGCGACGCCATCCATGATGCCCGAACGGCTCGCCATGCCGCGATCAAGGGCATCCACGACGCACGCGCTGCTGCACGCCGCGAGGAGAAGCACGACGAGTAGTCGTCACACCCATCCATAACAGCCTGGCTAAAGCAGAGCGGGGGCGGACGTATCGAAACGTCCGCCCCCGCTCATTCTTCAAGCGCTATTTCTACCCCGTCCCCAAATGGCAGACGGCATGGCTACTCGTCCTGAGGCTCCTCGTCGGAGCTTGGCTCGGACGCCGACTCAGGTGCAGGTGCCGGCTCAGGATCAGGCTCGGGCTCAGGCGCAAACTCGGGCTCAGATGCCGTCTCAGACTCGGGCGCCGGTTCAGGCTCGGGCGCCGGTTCAGGCTCAGGCTCAGGCTCAGGCGCGACATCCGGAGCGCTGTAACCCGAGGGAGCGGACTTCTTCTCGAAGGGCAATACAAAAGTCAGGACGTCGTCCTTGTCCTCGTCGGCCCACTCGCTTGCATAACGTGCAACCCAATAGCCAACGGCACGGTGCTTGAGCATCTTGCCAAAGACCGTAAGAAATACGGTGACAAAAGCGACCAGCACCAGGAACAGCACGAGTGTGATGCCACCGCCGGTAACAAGCGCCTCAATAACCGTAGGACGATAGTAGTAGCTATACATACCGACAGAGGCAATGGCGCCAAAGACAACCGTCAAGATCCATGTGACAACGTTGGCGACCAGGCCAGTCAAAAACTCGGGAAGCCACGAAGCGCAGAACAGCTTGGTCTTGTTGTTCTTAAAGGCCGCCCAAACCTTATCGAGCGAAAACGCGCTCTCGACGCGACCGGTCACCGCAAAATGCATCACGGCAATGTCGGCGAACATCTTAAAGAAGACCCCCAGGACCGCCGTGGCAATCATAGCCAGAACGAGCAAGCCAAGCGAGCCAAACAGCGCAGCCTCGAGCGCATAAGAGCCGTAATAAGAATACGAGCCCGCAGCGCCAATTACCACGCCCTCCACCAGCGAAAGCACTACACCGATAACGGGAATGGCAGCGATAACCTCGAGCACGACTGAAATAACGCTCGAAAAGACTCCGAGACCAAACGACGTGGAGCGCATGAGTGGACGGTCCATGCCGTCATCGACCTTGAGCGAAAGATCACGACCCCACTCGATGCCAAAGCCCGAACCGCACACGCTCGCCACGTAGGCGGCCAAAAAACCGATGGCAGCCGCAATGCCGCCAATAACGGGAATAAACAACACGAGCACCGACACAACGCAAATCAGCGCCGGCAAAAACGCGATTTGGCATACACGCTGAAGCACGCCCGGAGTCTTGGTCATATCTTGGAACGCCTGAGCCACACAGCCCTTTGGCGCATTCGCCACGGGCGGTTGCGGAACAAACTGCTGGGGCTGAGGCTGTCCCTGAGGAGCGGGGCCAGCGGCACCGGCATTAGGAGCACCACACACGCCGCAGAACTTGTCGTTATCGCCCATGGGGGCGCCACACTGCGAGCAGAACATAGAATCATCCCTTCGTATCTTGAACAAATCACTTGGATCGCAAACGATGTCTTTAGCATCATTATTGCCCAATGTGGGGTCAAATACTCAAAGATGACCGATTTGCAAGATACACGGCACCAGCAGGCGGTTCGTTGAATACGTCTGCGCTAGTTCGTTCCGCGGAAGCCCTTACCGACGATCTCGGAGCTGTCGACAATCGTGATAAAGGCACCCGGATCGACTTCGCGCGCATAGCGGCGCAGCTGCACGGCCTCGCGACGGCTCAGCACGCTCATGATCACCGTCACGCACTTGCCCGAGAAGGCACCGTAGCCGCGACTGATGGTCGCTGTGCGGTTGAGATGCTTGACGATAAACTCCTCGACCTTAAGGGGCTCGGAACAAATGACCGTGCAGACTTTGCGCAGGTGAATGCTCTCAATGGCTTTGTCGACCACAAGCGTCTTGGCAAACAGGCCGAGCACGCAATACAGACCGACACGCGGGCCATACAAAAAGGCCGCGATGGTCACGATGCCGATATCGACCAGCAGCAGGGCACGGCCAATCTCGAGCGTCGTGCGGCGCTTGAGGATCATGGCAAGAATGTCCGTGCCACCCGTCGAGGCGCCGATGTCAAAGACAATAGCGCTGCCGAGCGCCGGCAGAATCACGGCAAAGCACAGGTCAAGCCACATATCGCCCGTCAGAGAGACCTCGGTCGGGATAAAGAGCTCAAACAGCGAAACATAGGCGGAAAGCGCAAACGAGGCGAAGACGCTCCACAGAATTGCCTTACGCTCCAAAAAGATAAAGCCCAAGACGACGAGAACCGCGTTGATAATCCACATAAAGACGCCGACGGGCAGAGTCGGGAACAGCGTGGAAAGAATGACCGACACGCCCGAGGTGCCGCCGAAGGCGAAGTGATTAGGGGTTTTAAACGCGACGATGGCAAAGGCCGTGAGGATCAGGCCCAGATTGAGCTCGGCGAAAAAGCGCGGGAAGCCCGGCTCCTGGCTGCGCTTTTGGCCGGCGCGCTCGCCGCGCTCGATATCGGCGCGATCAACCACGCGCTCCATCGGCACCACGGGAGGACGATGCACCTCCTCGGCAGCACGCGACGCCGCCTCTGCCGCGGCGGCCTCGATCGCCCATGCCTTGCTTTCTGTTTCGTGCTCGTCGGCCATTACGGCAACTCCTCGTTAACAATTTGGAAACAATGCGCTCATTAGGGTAACGCGGAACGTGGGGATTGCAACCCTTAGTTAGACGAGCGGTATGACTACATCGGGAGCGTACAGAAACGGCCGGCCACGCTTTTGCTTGCGCGGTCGGCCGTTTAACGTTTTCGCAGATAAAACCTGCCAAAACAAACCTGTCCCTTTTTGGAAGGTTATTCGTGCTGGCTGGTGCGGTGCTCGTACTCCTCGGGGGTGATGACGTCCTCGATGCGCAGGTTGACGCCCGCCACTTCAAGGCCAGTCATCGCGGCAAGGCGCTCGGTGACACGTGCCTTGACATCGTCGAAGATCGCGGGCGCATAGGCGCCGTACTCGATGATGACGGAAATGTTGACGACCACGCGATTGTCATCGGTGACCTCGACCGTCACGCCCTTGGTCAGATTCTCGGCACCAAACTGCTCCTGCACAAAGTGCATAAGGTTACCCTTCATGCCCAGAACGTGCGGAACCTCACGGGTGGCCATGGCAACGATCTTCTCGATCACGCCGTTGGAATAGGTCAGCGAGTCCTCGGACTCATCCGCTTCCTCGTCGTCCTCATCGGCCTCGGACTCGGCCTCGACGAGCGCCTCATCCTCGAGCGTCACATCCTCAGCTTCGGCGACGACCGCCTCGTTCTCCTCGAGCTCGGTATCGGCTACATCGACCTTCGTATTAAAAGCCATGGTTCCTCCTTATGCCTGCCGCAGATGCGACAGTCGAATACATATTAGCGGCCGCTAAACAGACGGCCGAAGAAATTGACGATCCCGTTCTCGCCGTCGCGAATTTGGCCGATCACAGCGCCGATCAGCACGAAGAATGCAATGACGAGCGTGTCCCACAGGCCGAGCGTGAGCACCAACACGGCGAGGATAAAGCCAGCGACGGCACCGAGCGTGGTGTTGGGATGACGCACAGCATAGCTCCAGATGGCAGCGCCCGTACCCTTGATGAGACCCATAGCCTCGTCAAAATCCGCGGCTGCCGCATCTTGCAACTCGGTTGCCTCTGCTTTGGAATCAACAGGTTCGCTCGCCGGCGTGGCGCTCTGGTCAATCGTCAGGCGCGGCGTACGAGCGGTCTTATCTTGATTGGTATCACTCACCGGAAACCTCCACGGTCTGGACGGTAGTCTTGGACGGCAAAAAACGGACGCGCGCGGTCGTACCCGGCGTGCCGAGCATGGTGTCGCAAGCTTCCTCGATGCGCTGTTGCATCGCGGTAGCCAGAGATGCCACGTCCTTATCGTCAAGCGCGATAGCCTCGACCTTAAATCGAACGTGCGAATCGTCGGAGCCTTGGACGCGGGCCTCGACATGCTCGACCATCACGCGGTCGTCGCGCTCGGCAGCAGCCCTAGCACACGAAGAAAGCGCCGCAAGGGTGACTTCGATATTGCGCTCCCCCGCCGGATGCACACAGGACGGCTCGCGACGGGCAAACATCAGGCGGAAGAAGCTTACCAGCACGCCGATCGCCACAACTCCGCCGCATGCCGTCACGACAATGCGCGGCATGGTGTCACGCAACAGCAGCATAAAGCGATACGTATACGGTCCCCAGAACTGGCAGACAAGCGTACCCAGCGCCACGATGGCGGCGGCAAGATACACGATCGCTAGGGCTCGTTTGAGTACGCGCACGCGTGCTCCCTTCAAATCTCGGCTCTCGAAATGCAAAACGGTTCGCATCATTATAAAAGAGCCGGGTCCGGTGCTCTACGCACGCGGATCCGGCTCATCTATTCCACGAGGCTTGCATGCTCGCTTCATTATGCCCAGATATGCACGGCTTAACCCGTGCGGGCGCTACTCCTCCTCGAGGGCAGCGATGACCTCGTCGGTCATGTCCATGGTGCTGTAAACATCCTGGACGTCGTCGAGCTCCTCAAGACGGTCGATGAGGCGCTGAACCTTCTTGGCGTCGGCGCCGGAGACCTCGGTCGGGGTGGTCGGGACCATGGTGGTCTCGGAGCCCTTGACCTGGACGCCCTGCTCCTCGAGCGCCTTGGAGACAGCCATGACCTCGTTGGCAGTAGTCCAGACGATCCACTCCTCGCCGGCGTCCTCGTAGTCCTCGCCACCGGCCTCGGCGATGGCCATCATGAACTCATCCTCGTCACCGGCAGCACCGTTGGCGATCATGGTCTCCTTCTTGGCGTTCTCGTCCAGGATCTCCTTGGCGACGACGATCTGGCCCTTGCGCTCAAACTGGAAGGCGACGGAGCCGGAGGTGCCCAGGTTGCCACCAGCGTGGGAGAAGGCGGAACGGACATCAGCGGCGGTACGGTTGCGGTTGTCGGTCAGGCAGTCGACGTAGACGGCGACACCGGCGGGACCGTAGCCCTCGTACACGATATTCTCGTAGACGGCAGCGTCGGCACCCGAACCAAAAGCCTTGTCGATAGCGGACTTGATCTTGTCCTTAGGCATGGACTGAGCCTTGGCCTTGGCAACGGCAGCGGCGAGGCTGGCGTTGTTCTCGGGCAGCGGGTCACCGCCGAGACGGGCAGCAACGGTGATGTTGCGGCTGAGCTTGGAGAAGAGGGCGGAACGCTTGGCGTCCTGCGCGCCCTTACGATGCTTGGTTGTGGCCCACTTAGAGTGTCCGGACATACGTGTCTCCTATCGGTTTCGACCTAAAGCCCAGCGCAGATGCTCGGGCAATATAAACAAACGTCGTTATGATATACCTACCGGCCTGCGAGATAAACCCCAAAATGAAGGCGTCGTGATGATGACCCCTTTGGTGCAAAGTAACCTGACCCCCAATGCACCAAGTTAGAACCAGAGGAAGTCGCTGCGGGTGACGGTGGCGCCGATGGCGAAGGGCATGCAGGCGATGACCGGATACAGGTAGCGCATGTAGGTCGATCCGTTACACGGACCAATCAGGCACACGGCAAGCACGCCCAACAGCGGCACCCAGATCGCCAGCGCACGCCATGAATGACGACGCAGCAGGTAGACCACCACGGCGATCATGATCCACACATAGGTGGCCGAGCTCATGGTGAGCGAGATAAACGGGATGCGCTGCACCGCCACGCGGTACAGGTTGATCAGGTGGTCGCACCAGCGCACGACCTTGCTATCGACCGGATGGAAGTCGAAGTACTTGAGGTTGTCGGGACGCGCCATAATCTCGGCACTGCGCGCCGTGCTGTAGACCCACGCATCGCGGGCGCTCGGATAAAAGTAGCCGTAGTAGTTATTGATAAGCGCCGAGATATAGCACTCGGGATCCTTCTTAAACATCTGAGCCCATACCTCAAAATAGGCATCGATGTCCTCCTGCGAGGCGTACTCGTTAAAGCAGTTCTTGACGGCATCGGACTTGTCGGGGTTGTAGCGGCGGCCCAGATTCTCGTACTTGAGTACGCGATCGATCACGGCACGCTCTTCGTCGGTCACCGAACCGTCGCAAGGAGCCTCCACGATGGTGCCGTCCTCCTTAACCGTGGGGTTGACGCCCGAGTTGAGGCCGTCGTGCTTTTGGACGAAACGAGCCGTCTGCTGGAACGGAATTGAGAGGATTTCGCGCTTGGAACCAGGCGTGATATCGTGCGCCGGCATAAAGACCTTGGTGAAGTACATATTAGAGGCAAGGCAGAGCGCGAGCACCGCGAGAACGCCAACCCAGCGGAAACGCGGGATGGCGCCCGAAGGTGCAGCACCAGTCTGCTTGGCTGCACGACGAGCCACATGCACGTCCCATACGCAAAACGCCGCTGCGATTACGCATGCCGCCAGGGGAAACACCAGGCCGCCGTTGCGCAGGAACGTGGAACCCATGGCGCCCAGAGCGAGCAGCAGCCAGTCGTGGCGCGCAAAGAGCACGGGGGCTTTCTCGCCCGCTCGCTCGACATTGGCATCACGACGGGGCAGACCGCAGGCCACGAGCTTCACGGTCTGCACCAGCAGCACCAAAAACGCGTCGGCAAAGAGCACGTCTTTGGTGAGCAACGCCGCGTAGTTAGAGAACATCGGCATAAACGCAAAGAACAGCAGGATCGCACCGCGAACCGGCAGACTCACGCCCAGTTTGCGCAGCGACGAAATGGAATAGGCCATGCAGGCAGCCGTGATGACGAACTGAGCACAGGTGTAGATGGCAAGACCTGCGTTGGCGCTGTTGAACAGTGAAAGCCCCAGCTGGACGCACGAACCGATGATAGCCGTGTGCACCACGGGGTGATGTCCGTTGAGCAACACATTGGGATTGAGCAGACGCAGGTAGTCACTCGTGCCGTTGGGGTAGTTGAACCACTGGCGAATCTGCGCACCCGTATCTCCCATAAAAAGACCGGGCAGCGAAGCGATAAGCGTGGGCGCCCAGGCGATCATAAGCACCAGGAAGGGCCCGGCAAAGGGATGGACCGAGAGCACGGCGTGAGTCACACGCCATACGCGGCCAAAGTGCGCTTCGGAAAACGGAATGCGCCGAGAGCTCAGCCAATCTAGACACTCAAAGGCAAGGTAGAAGGCAACGACCGCCAAGAGCATCCAGCCCGCGCCGCCAATCCAGGCGCAGATGATGCGGGCTTTGTCGCCAAGGACAATCTCGGCCGAGTCGGTGAGATCGTAGCTGCGGCCGAACACCATGCAGATGGCGAAGAACAGCGACGGCAGAATGATCGATGGACGCCAGGTGTCGCCACGGCCAAAGAACACGTAGCGAAACGGCAAGGTGAGCAGGCAGGCAAGTGCAAGCAGCATGACCGCGTCGGTATGGCCGGCAAACGAGAGGAGCACCTCGTAGCACACGTACAGCATGCCCGAGGCTTTGGGGTCAATCGCCAAGACTGCGTTGCTCGACACCGGGGCGGGATCGATGGAAAACGCCGTGGTCGCCAACAGCGCGAGCAAAAATGCGATGAGCGTCTGCTTGGCGGGGTAGCGCTTAAACCAAACGATGCGGGCAGCGTCGCGCGCAGCCGTTGTGGAGAGATCGGAATCCTTCACAGTCCAAAGAGCCTTTCTAGAAACCTGCAAAAAGGGACAGGTTTATTTTGGCAGGTTTTATCTGGGGAAACGTTACGGTTCTGTCATCGTTGCCCAGCAAACCACCACAAAGGTGCCTGTCCCCTTTGTGGTGGTTAGGCGTCGAGGTAGATGCGCTGGGGTTGGTTGCGACGACGAGCAAAGATGATGAGCGCCAGGCCCGCGATTACGAGCGGCAGGCTCAGCAGCTGACCCATGGTGATGACGCCGCCCAGCAGATAGCCAAGCTGCGCATCGGGCACACGCACAAACTCAATGAGGAAGCGGACGATGCCGTAGCCCATCACAAACACGCCCATAAACGTGCCTTGGGGCAGTAGCGGCTTTTTGCGGCTGAGCACCTGCAGAATGCAAAAGAGCACGATGCCCTCAAGAAATGCCTCGTAGAGCTGGGAGGGGTGACGCGGCATATCGCCCGCGGTGCCACCGAAGACCACGCCCCAGGGCAGATCGGTCGGCTTGCCCCACAGCTCACCGTTGACAAAGTTGGCACAACGGCCCAAGCACAAGGCCAGCGGCGCGCCGATGACGGCAAGGTCTGCCAAAGTCCAGGCATCGAGCTTATACATGCGGCACACGATGATGCCGCCGATAATGCCGCCCACCAAGCCGCCATGGAAGCTCATGCCGCCCTCGTTGGTGGCAAAGATCTCGAGCGGATGCGCCCAGTAGTAGCCGTCGCCGTAAAAGATGACGTAGAACAGGCGGGCACCGATAATGAGGCCAAAGACCACGCCGACCACGACACTCGTCAGGTCGTCAATCGTGATGTTAAAGCCCCAGCGACGCTGCGTGCGGTACATGACGACCGCCGTGAGCAGGGCGCCGACCACGTAGGCTAGGCCGTACCAGTAGATGGTGATGGGGCCCGCCGAGATCGCGACGGGATCAAGCATATGGTAGAAGTCGTTGAGCATATCGATCCCCCTGCTCCCTACATACAAATGCGGCCGCGGGCCTTACGCTCGCAGCCGCATATTTGGACGTAACGTCTATGCGGAGCGTACCGTCCGCAGCTTTCGCATCTTAGAACGGCGCGTACTCGTCGTACAGGTCCTCTGCCTCGCCGGAAGCATTGACCTGCTCAACGCGGGTAACGCCGGGCACATGCTCCTTCAGGATGCGCTCGATACCCATGGAAAGGGTTAGCGAGCTCATGGGGCAGCCGGCGCAGGCGCCCTGCAGCTCCAGCTTGACGACGCCCTCGTCGTCGACGCCCACATACTCCATATCGCCGCCGTCGGCCTGCAGGTTGGGGCGGATCTCTTCAAGAACCTTCTTAAGCAGCTCTTCGTTAACAGCCACAGGGGCTCCTTTCTCACAATAACGCGGGCACGCCCGCAGACAGAAGCTATGTTACTACAGCCATGTACCCGCTCACGAGCCGTCCATGCGCGCAGACGCGACTTTCACGAGTAGTCAATTTGGGACGGGGCTCTTTTGGCTGTTTTGCCGCCAGCTGGCGTTGGCACGCGCTACTGCTGAGCTTGTCCCCCGGTACCAATCTGAACATCGACGATGACCTGGCGGTAGCTGATGCCGCAGGAGTCGAGAATGCGGCGGCTGATACGGCCGTCGTCGGTATCGGCATACTTGTTGTCCAGGTAGACGACCTCGCCCACGCCCACCTGCGCCAGGATCTTGGCGCAGTCGTGGCACGGGAACAGCGTGACGTAGACCGTGGAACCCTCAAGGTCTTTGAGCGAGCCGCGGTAGTTGAGCACGGCGTTGGCCTCGGCATGCACCACGTAGTTGTGCTTATCCTGCAACGGGTCGTCGCTCGTGCCCCACGGGAAAAAGTCGTCGTTGAGTGCCGAGGGCGTACCGTTGTAGCCCACCGAAAGGATGCGGTGGTTGGTGTTGGCGATGCACGCGCCCACCTGCGTGTTGGGGTCCTTACTGCGGCGCTGCGCGGCGATGGCCACGCTCATAAAGAACTCATCCCAGCTAATAACGTCGCGGCGCTTGCCCGACGCGGTTTGATGAAGATCGTCCGACATGGCAGACACCTCCGAAATCGCAATAGTTTGACCCATTGTAGCAGGTGGAAGGTGGAGACGTTTTTGTCCCATCGCCCCCATCGCTACGCGCGGCGGGGCTTTTGGTTGATGTGGTAGAGCTCGGCGAGACCCCGCAGCGTCAGCGCATCGTCGACCGTCAGGCTATGGCCGACCAACGCCGCGAGCGCCTCGGCATCGTCGCCGGTAATGACGATGGGCACGCCATCCTCCCCCGCCGCCTTGGTCGAGCGCATCTCGGCAAGCACCATGTCGAGCATG
>CABQNA010000017.1 GCA_902465425.1 uncultured Collinsella sp. | reverse complement strand
TGCACGCAGATCGATGGCTGTCTGCGCGGGCTTTTGGCGAACGGCGTGCGGGTGACTGAGGGCTTTAAATGTGCCGACGTCGACCCACGCGGCGATGCTAGCTATATCAACTACATTTCGGACAAGGCGACGTCGGTCGGCGGCGGCGTGCTCGAGGCACTCGCTATGCTCACCGATATCTTTAGAGGATAGAAGGCGGCAATGGAAAAGCTCGATGTTGTGAATGCGGCGCTTGCCGCCCTGCGTGCTGGCGAGACGTGCGAGCTCGTGGTCGTGGCCGGCACGGTGGGGTCGTCACCGCGCGGTGTGGGCGCATGGATGGCCGTCTTTGCCGATGGCAGCCAGGCGGGCACTATCGGCGGCGGCAAGATTGAGCTCTTTGCGCTGGATGAGGCGCGCGAACTCCTGAGCGCGGGACAGTCGCGTCTGGTCCGCTACACCATGGGCGGCGAGAACTCCGATACCGGCATGATCTGCGGCGGAGCCATCTGCCTGTGCTACCTGCATCTGGATGCGACTCAGGCACCGCTGTTCCAGGAAATTGCCGACGTCTTGGCTTATCGGCGCATCGGCGACTTCGTCATTGACTTTGATCCGTTTATTGCGAGCGCACTCGAGGGCGATGTGGCCGAATACCATGGCGGGGCATCGCGCCATACCATTGCGGGCTGCCCCGGGCTTTCGCTGGTGGAGGAGGGGAGTAACGTCACCTACACTAACGCCGCCTCCGAGATTCCCCCGGCGCACATCGAGACGCTCTGCCCTGAGGGCCTGACCTATATCTTTGGCTGCGGACACGTGGGCGCCGCGACGGCGCGGGTGCTCACGGCGGCGGGCTTTGCCGTCGTGGCCTGCGATGACCGCCCCGGCACGTTGACGCCCGAATGGGTGTCCGGTGTCTACGATCGTCGCCTGGTCGATTACAAGAACCTGAGCGAGCTGTGCCCCATCGGTCCGCGCGACCTGGTGGTCGTGGCCACAGCAGGCCACAAGTCCGATATCGACGTGGTGATTCAGGCCATGCGCGCCAAACCCGCCTATCTGGGTTGCTTGGGCTCGCGCCGCAAGACGGCCTTTGTGCGTGCCCGCCTGGAGCAGGAAGGCTTTACACAGGACCAGATCGACGAGCTGCACCTGCCGATCGGCGTCGCCATCGAGGCAGAGGACCCCGAGGAGATCGCCGTCTCCATCGCAGCCGAGATGATCCACCTGCGCCGCACCAAACTCATCCCCCGCAAGCGCTAATCCCCGTTCCCACCAATAAAGTTGCGGTGAAATACGGATTGTTTAAGCCTGTTAGGCCGCCAAACAGTCCCTATTTCACCGCAACTGCTTTTTGGGACCCATTTGTGCGGGGGAGTTGTGGAGTTGTGCAGGCAGACGAGGTTTTTCTGGAAATACGCTCCCGATGCGCGTATAGTACCGATTGTTTTGTCGGCTCCTGCTGCGTCGAGTCCAAACCGCAAAATGCCATGAGCGGCGCGGATGCAGCCAGGAGGCACGAGGACAACCCATCGTGGCCACGCCCCGTGCTTAAAACCCCAAGAAGGAGTGAACAATGGCAGAAGAGAAGTATGTGCCGCGTCTGAAGACCAAGTACAACAACGAGGTCAAGCAGCAGCTTCAGGAAAAGTTCCAGTACGAGAACGTCATGATGATCCCCAAGTTTGAGAAGATCGTCGTGAACATGGGTGTCGGCGAGGCCGCTACCGATTCCAAGGCCATCGACGGTGCCGTGCGCGACCTGCGCGCCATCACCGGCCAGCAGCCGATGATCACCCGTGCCCGCAAGTCCATCGCTACCTTCCGCCTGCGCGCTGGTATGCCGATCGGCTGCAAGGTTACCCTGCGTGGCGACCGTATGTGGGAGTTCTTCGATCGTCTGACCTCCGTCGCGATCCCCCGTATCCGCGACTTCCGCGGCATCTCCGCCAAGAGCTTCGACGGCCGTGGTAACTTCTCCATGGGCGTCACCGAGCAGCTCATCTTCCCCGAGATCGACTTCGACTCCGTCGATCACCAGCGCGGTATGGACATCACTTTCGTGACCACCGCCAATACCGATGAGGAGGCCAAGGCCCTTCTGGACGCCTTCGGTTTCCCGTTCAAGAAATAGGTTCACCTGCCCTATAAGCGCCGTTCCCACAAGGGGGCGGCGCTTGGGGCGAACAATACTCTATGTGAGGAGGATATAAGTGGCTAAGACATCGATGATCGTCAAGTGCAATCGCAAGCAGAAGTTCTCTACTCGTGAGTACACGCGCTGCCAGCGCTGCGGCCGTCCGCACTCTGTGTACCGCAAGTTCGGCCTGTGCCGTGTCTGCTTCCGCGAGCTTGCACTCAAGGGCGAGCTTCCCGGCGTTAAGAAGGCCAGCTGGTAAGTCACTACCAGCGTTTCAAGCATCAGTTTGGAACAGGGAAAACGCGCTAAAAAGGCTTTGCCGTTAAGGGCGGCGAAGAACCAAGAGCACGTGTTCATCAAGAACGAAGGAGAATCTGTATGAACCTTACAGACCCGATCGCAGATATGCTTACGCGCATCCGTAACGCTAACTCTGTGAACAAGGCCACGGTCTCCATGCCGAGCAGCAAGAAGCTCGTCGAGATCGCTCGTGTTCTGCACGAGGAGGGCTACATCGAGGGCTACGATGTCGAGGACACCGTTCCCCAGAAGACTCTGCACATCACGCTTAAGTATGGTCCCAAGAAGGCTAAGGTCATCAACGGCATCCGCCGCATTTCCAAGCCGGGCCTGCGTAAGTACACCGGCGTTGCCGACATGCCCCGCGTCCGCGGTGGCCTTGGTACCGCCATTATTTCCACCAGCCATGGCGTCATGACCGACCGCGATGCTCGCAAGCACAACGTCGGCGGCGAGATCATCGCTTACGTCTGGTAATTCGCTCGGTAGGTAGAAGGAAAGGAGATCACCGTGTCTCGTATCGGTAATAAGCCTGTCCAGATTCCCGCCGGAGTCGAAGTGGCAGTCAACGGCAACAACGTTGTCGTCAAGGGCCCCAAGGGCCAGCTGGAGCTCGATGTCTTTGAGAAGCTCGCTATCAACGTCGAGGACAACGTCCTCACCGTTTCCCGTCCCGACGACGAGCGTGAGACCCGTGCCCGCCACGGCCTCACCCGCGCCCTCATCCACAACATGGTTGTTGGCGTTTCCGAGGGCTTCGAGAAGAAGCTCGAGCTCGCCGGCGTCGGTTACCGCGTGCAGCAGAAGGGCAAGAACCTCGAGTTCTCCCTGGGCTTCTCGCACCCCGTGATCGTCGAGGCTCCCGAGGGCATCACCTTCGAGGTTCCCGACAACACCCACGTGAACGTCAAGGGTATCAACAAGCAGCAGGTCGGTCAGATCGCCGCTGAGATCCGCGGCCATCGTCCTCCCGAGCCTTACAAGGGCAAGGGTATCCATTACGTTGGCGAGCACATCCGCCGCAAGCTGGGTAAGGCCGCCAAGTAGTCGTAACCGACTCACTCGCATAAGACCAGCACCCCGTCAGGTGCTGGCAAGATCAACCTTTTTAGGAGTTTACGTATGAACAAGCATAAGGCGAAGCTGGAAGGCCTCAAGCGTCGTCAGCGTCGTGTTCGCGGCAAGGTCTCGGGTACCTCCGAGCGTCCGCGTCTTCGCGTGACCCGTACTAACGCCAACATCTATGCCCAGATCATCGACGACAGCAAGGGCTCCAGCCTGACGCTCGTCTCTGCCTCGACCCTCGAGGCCGAGTTCAAGGGCACCCACACCTCGAACAAGGAGGCTGCGGAGAAGGTCGGTCAGCTCGTTGGCAAGCGCGCCATCGAGGCCGGCATCACCAAGGTCGCCTTCGATCGCGGTGGCCGTATCTACCATGGCCGCGTCAAGGCCCTCGCCGACGGTGCTCGTGCCGCCGGTCTCGAGTTCTAGGAGGTATGTAGCACATGGCTCGTAATCAGAAGCAGCAGCGCGAGGCCTCCGAGTTCGAGGAGCGCGTCGTTTACATCAACCGCGTGTCGAAGACCGTCAAGGGTGGTCGTCGCATGAGCCTCGTCGCTCTCGTCGTCGTTGGCGACGGCAAGGGCAACGTCGGCGTTGGCATGGGCAAGTCCGCTGAGGTGCCCATGGCCATCTCCAAGGCATCTCTCGATGCCAAGAAGAACATGTTCCACGTGCCGGTGACCGAGCAGGGCACCATCCCGCACGAGGTTCTCGGCCACTTTGGTGCCGGCCGCATCATCATTAAGCCCGCTGTCGAGGGTACCGGCGTTATCGCCGGCGGCGCTGTGCGTCCCCTCTTTGAGCTTGCTGGCATCAAGAACGTCCTGTCCAAGTCCCTCGGTACCGACAACGGCCTCAACATCATCAAGGCTGCCGTCGAGGGCCTCAAGGAGCTCTCCAGCCCTGAGGACGTCGCGGCTCGCCGTGGCCTGACGGTCTCCGAGATGTTCGTCGGTAAGGAGAACTAAGCATGGCTGACACCATCAAGATCAAGCAGGTCCGCAGCACCAACGGTTGCAAGCAGGACCAGGTCCGTACTGTCCGTGCCCTCGGTCTCCACAGGATCCGCGAGGTTCGCGAGATTGCTGACAACGAGTCCGTCCGCGGCATGATCTTCAAGGTCAAGCACCTTGTCGAGATTGTAGAGGAGTAGCAAATGCAGCTTCACGATCTTACTCCCGCGCCCGGTTCCACCAAGAACCGCAAGCGCGTCGGCCGTGGCAATTCTTCGGGTCACGGCACCACTTCTGGCCGCGGCCAGAAGGGCCAGGGTTCCCGCTCTGGTGGCACCAAGGGTGCCGGCTTCGAGGGTGGCCAGACTCCGCTGGCTATGCGCCTGCCCAAGCTTCCGGGCTTCCGCAACCCCCGTCGTATCGAGTACACCGCTGTTAATGTTGAGCGTCTCGAGCGTAAGTTCGAGGACGGCGCTGTGATCGACGGTGCCGCTCTTAAGGCCGCTCGCATCACCAAGAGCGAGTTCGAGCCCGTCAAGGTGCTCGGCAATGGTGAGCTCACCAAGAAGTTCACGGTCAAGGTCGACAAGGTCAGCGCTTCTGCGCAGGCCAAGATCGAGGCCGCCGGCGGAAAGGTCGAGCTGCCGTGCTAAATGGTCTTAAGAATGCTTTCCGCATCAAAGAATTGCGCGAAAAGATTCTTTTTACCATAGCTATGCTCGTCGTGTACCGCATTGGTGCGCACGTTCCTGTGCCCGGCATTCCCTTCCAGGGGATGCTGGGCCTTTTCTCGACCGATAACAATTCGGTCGCCGCAGGTGCTATGGCCCTCCTGAATCTTTTCTCTGGCGGCGCGTTGAGCTATGTGTCGGTGTTTTCGCTGGGCATCATGCCTTACATCACCAGCTCGATCATCCTCCAGATGCTCCAGGCCGTCGTGCCTTCCCTGCATGAGCTTGCCCGCGAGGGCGAGGTCGGTCAGACCAAGATTACGCAGTATTCGCGTTACCTCACCCTGGCTCTGGCAATCCTCAACTCCGTGGGCTACCTCTTCCTCTTTAAGAGCTTCGGCATCAGCTTTAATGGCGCCGGTGCTCCCGAGATCATCTTCGACCTCATGATCGTCGGTACGCTCACCGCGGGCGCCATGCTGATCATGTGGATTGGTGAGCTCATCACCCAGCGCGGTATCGGCAATGGCATGTCGCTGATCATCTTTGCGAACATCATGGCCGGTCTGCCGCAGGCTATCTTCTCCAGCACCGAGGGCAATGCCGGTGGCATCATCACCATGGTGATCATCTGCGCCATCATCCTGCTGGTTATCCCGCTGATTGTTTTCCTTGAGCGCGGCCAGCGCCGCATCCCGGTCTCCTACGCTAAGCGCGTCGTGGGCCGTCGCATGATGGGTGGCCAGACCACCTATCTGCCCATCAAGGTCAACACCGCGGGTGTCGTGCCGATCATCTTCGCTTCGGCGCTGCTGTACTTCCCGGCTCAGATTGCCGTGTTCTTCCCCGGCATCGGCTGGATTCAGGCAGTTGCCTCCGCGCTTTCGACCGGTTGGCTCAACTGGGTGCTTAACGTTGTCCTCATCGTGTTCTTCGCGTACTTCTACACCTCCATGGTGTTCAACCCCGATGACACGGCCGATAACCTTAAGAAGCAGGGCGGCTTTATTCCGGGCGTCCGTCCGGGTAGGGCTACCGCGGCCTACATCAAGAACGCGCTCAACAAGATCACGCTTCCCAGCGCTGTCTTTTTGGCGCTCATCGCCATCGTGCCTTCGATCATCTTCTCCTTCACGGGTAACCATCTGATCCAGGCATTTGGCGGCACGTCCATCCTCATCATGGTCGGCGTCGTGCTCGACACGGTCGATAAGCTCGAAGGCCAGATCAAGATGTATGATTACGATGGATTCTTTAAATAGGCTAGAGGAGGATTGCTCATGAACCTCGTATTGCTCGGAGCTCCGGGTGCTGGTAAGGGCACCGTCGCACAGGAGCTCGTCGCCGAGTTTGGCGTCGCCCATATTTCCACGGGCGACCTGCTGCGTGCTGCCGTCAAGGGTGGCACCGAGCTTGGTATTCAGGCTAAGAAGTACATGGACGCTGGCGAGCTCGTTCCCGACCAGCTCGTGATCGACCTTGTCAAGGAGCGCCTTGCCGCCGATGACGCCCAGCAGGGCTTCATCCTCGACGGCTTCCCGCGCAACACCGCCCAGGCTGTGACGCTCGATTCCGAGCTTTCCGCCATGGGTCGCGAGATCGACTGTGCCCTTCTGGTCGATGTGGCCCCCGAGGTCATTATCGATCGTCTGTCTTCGCGTCGCACCTGCCGCGCCTGCGGTTACACCGGCACCGCTGCCGATGCTACCTGCCCCAAGTGCGGTGGCGAGATGTATCAGCGCGACGACGACAAGCCCGAGACCATCAAGAACCGTCTCGACGTCTACGAGAAGTCCACGAGTCCGCTCGTCGACTACTATCGTGGCCAGGGTCTGCTCAAGTCGGTCAACGGTGACCAGGCTCGCGAGACCGTGTACGGGGATGTCAAAGAGGCTCTCGGTCTATGATCAAGATTAAGTCTGCAACGCAAATCGAGCAGATGAAGAAGGCAGGAGCGCTATCTAAGATGGCGCTCCGCCACGTTGGAGCCATGGTGCGCCCCGGCGTTTCGACTTTTGAGCTCGATCAGCTCGCGGAGCAGATTATCCGCATGCATGGCGGCACCCCGGCCTTTAAGGGTTACGGCGGGTTCCCGGGGACCATTTGCGCATCGATCAACGATGCCGTGGTCCACGGTATTCCCAACCCCGACATGATCCTGCGCGATGGCGATATCATCTCCATCGATACGGGAGCCGTTGTCGACGGTTGGGTCGGCGATAACGCTTGGACGTTTTTCGTCGGCACCCCCACGCCCGAAGCCAAGGTTTTGTGCGAGGTCACGCGCGATTGCCTTAAGGCTGCCATCGAGCAGGCTGTTCCCGGTAACCATATCGGGGACGTCGGTTATGCCGTTCAGTCCCTCGCCGAGTCTCACGGTTACGGCGTGCTTCGTGATTATGTGGGCCATGGCATTGGCCGCGTGATGCACGAGGACCCCAATGTTCCTAACTATGGAAAGAAGGGGAGGGGCGTTCGCCTCCAGGCCGGCATGGTCATTGCCATCGAGCCGATGGTTACGATGGGTTCCAACCATGTGAGCACGGGCTCCGACGGTTGGATTGTTACGACCAACGACCACCTGCCCGCCGCGCACTACGAGAACACCGTCGCCATTACCAATGACGGTCCGGTGATTCTCACCACGGATGCGCAAGGTGCTTGGTGTTCGCTCCAAGGCGGAGAAATGTAACAAGTTCCACTTAGTTGTGGAGCCATTACGAAGTTATTACGATGCGTGCATACGTGTTGTAGAATACTCAATCGCTGTCGTTTTCTAGAGAAAGATGATTGCTTGTGAAGAAGGAAGACGCAATTGAGCTCGAGGGTACGGTAAAGGAACCGCTGCCCAATGCCATGTTTAAGGTCGAGCTCGAGAACGGTCATTCGGTTCTGTGCAACATTTCTGGCAAGATCCGAATGAATTACATCCGTATTCTCCCCGGTGACAGGGTTGTCGTGGAGCTTTCCCCGTACGACCTGACCCGCGGCCGCATCACCTATCGCTACAAATAGCGGCACGCATACACGCACTCCATTTCCGACTGCAGGCTTAGCTCAACCTACGGTCGGATTGTGTGTGAAGACCAGCCATAGTTTTAAACGCCTGCGGCTGGGCGAGTAGATAGTAGGGAAGTAGTTTGAGCGCTACCGAAAGGAAGAACGATGAAGGTACGTCCTTCGGTCAAGAAGATGTGCGATAAGTGCAAAATCATTAGGCGCCATGGCAAGGTCCTCGTCATTTGCGAGAACCCCCGTCATAAGCAGCGTCAGGGTTAAGAGAGGAGACTACGTTGGCCCGTATTAATGGTGTCGACCTCCCGCGTGAGAAGCGCGTTGAGATCGGTCTGACCTACATTTACGGCATCGGCCGCACCACTGCGACGAAGATTTGCGTCGAGTGCAACGTTAACGTGGATACGCGTGTTAAGGACCTCACCGAGGATGAGGTTAACGCCATCCGCGATTATATCGATAAGAACCAGATCATGGTTGAGGGCGACCTCCGCCGTGAGCGCAACCAGAACGTCAAGCGCCTTATGGACATCGGCTGCAACCGCGGCCTTCGTCACCGCAAGGGCCTCCCGGTCCGCGGCCAGCGCACCCACACTAACGCTCGTACCCGCAAGGGCCCGAAGCGTCAGATCGGTGCTAAGAAGAAGAAATAAGGAGCGCTAGATAGATGGCTACTGCTAAGAAGAACGTTCGCGCTGCCCGTCTGAAGCGCGCGGACCGTAAGAACATTTCCGTGGGCCAGGCTCACATTCGTTCTACGTTCAACAACACGATCGTTTCGATCACCGATCCCCAGGGCAACGTCATTTCCTGGAAGTCGGCTGGCCAGGTGGGCTTCAAGGGCTCCCGTAAGTCCACGCCGTTCGCTGCCCAGATGGCTGCCGAGGCTGCTGCCAAGCAGGCCATGGAGCACGGTATGAAGAAGGTTTCCGTCTTCGTCAAGGGCCCCGGCTCCGGTCGTGAGACCGCCATCCGCTCCCTCCAGGCTGCTGGCCTCGAGGTCTCGAGCATCCAGGACAAGACCCCCATTCCGCACAACGGCTGCCGCCCCAAGAAGCGTCGCCGCGTGTAACTGAAAGGATCGTATCAATATGGCAATCGACAGGACTCCTGTTCTTAAGCGCTGCCGTCAGCTCGGGATCGATCCCGCTGAGCTCGGTTACAGCAGCAAGAAGGAATCTATCCGTCAGCCCAAGCGCCGTCGCAAGGAATCTGAGTACGGCATGCAGCTGCGCGAGAAGCAGAAGGTCAAGTTCATCTATGGCGTTCTGGAGAAGCAGTTCCACGGCTACTTCAACAAGGCCCGTAAGATGAACGGCGTCACCGGTGAGAACCTCATGATCATCCTTGAGTCTCGCCTCGACAACGTCGTCTTCCGTCTTGGCTTCGCCCGCACCCGCAAAGAGGCTCGTCAGTCCGTCCGTCACGGTCACTTCACCGTGAACGGCAAGCGCGTGGACATCCCGTCCTACCGCGTCAAGGCCGGCGACGTCGTCGCTGTCGGCGAGAAGTTCCGTGACCTCCTCCCCATCAAGGAGGCTCTGATTTCCTCCGAGCGCTTTGAGGTCCCTGGCTGGCTCGAGGTCGATATCGAGAAGCTGTCTGGTAACGTGCTCGCTCTGCCGACGCGTGAGCAGATCAGCGGTGATATCAACGAGCAGCTCATCGTCGAGCTCTACTCTAAGTAGTCCATCCGGGCTGCTGAGGCTGGAGGTAATACATGTCAGAATTCATTAGGCCTCAGGTTCAGGTCGAAGAGATCAACGAGACGTCTGCTCGTGTCTCCGTCGAGCCGCTCGAGCGTGGCTACGGCGATACGCTGGGTAACTCCCTTCGTCGCGTTCTTCTGTCCTCGCTCGAGGGTGCCGCCGTCGAGGCTATTCAGATCGATGGTGCGCAGCACGAGTTCATGACCATCCCTAACATGGTCGAGGATGTCACCGACATCGTCCTGAATGTCAAGGGTCTTGTCTTCAGGGCTCTCGGCACGACCGACGAGGCGACCGCCACCATTTCGGTTGACGGCCCCTGCGAGGTCACCGGTGCGGACTTCTTTATTCCGTCCGAGTTTGAGTTGGTCAACCCCGAGCAGCACATCGCTACGCTCACCGAGGGTGGCCATCTCACCATGAGCATGCGCATCGGCTATGGCCGCGGCTATGTTTCTGGCGAGGCCAACAAGCGCGACAACGATCCCATCGGTGTGATCCACGTCGACTCGCTGTACTCGCCGGTTTCCCGTTGCGCCAAGCTCGTTGAGGCTTGCCGTGTCGGTCAGCACACCGACTACGACCGCCTTGTCCTCGAGATCGAGACCAACGGCTCCATCGCCCCGCGCGACGCCGTGGTCCAGGCTGCCAATATCATTAACCAGCATATGGCTGCCTTTATGAACCTTGCCGAGACCCCCGAGGTCGAGGAGGAGGCTTCGATCTTCGCTCCCGAGGTCACCAACGACAACGCTGAGCTGGACAAGCAGATCGAGGATCTGGACCTTTCCGTCCGTTCTTACAACTGCCTTAAGCGCGCCAGCATTCACTCGGTCCGTCAGCTCGTTGAGTTCTCGGAGAACGATCTGCTCAACATCCGTAACTTCGGTGTTAAGTCGATCGAGGAAGTGAAGGACAAGCTTGAGTCCATGGGCCTGAGCCTGAAGGCTTAATGCTTCGCATATTTGAGGAGAAACTAGACCATGCGTCATAACGTTAAGAAGGGCCTGAAGCTCGGCACCGATGCGAGCCACACCAAGGCCATGAAGAAGAGCCTTGCTAAGGCCCTCTTCGAGAACGACCGCATCAAGACCACCGAGACCCGCGCTAAGGCGCTGCGTTCGGTCGTCGATCCGATCATCACCTGGGCCAAGAAGGGCGACCTGCACTCTCGTCGTCTGGCTATCGCCAAGCTCGGCGATAAGCAGCTCGTTGCCGAGATCTTCGACAAGGCTGCTCAGGGCATGTGGCAGGACCGCAACGGCGGTTACACCCGCATCATGAAGCTCGGTAACCGCAAGGGCGACAACGCTCCCATCGTTATCATGGAGCTCGTCACCGAGCCTTGCACGCCTAAGGCTAAGAAGGCTGCTCCGGCCCCCAAGAAGGCCGCTGCTCCCAAGAAGGTCGAGGCTGCCGAGGAGGCTCCTGCTGAGGAGACCGCTGAGTAGACAATCCGTCTGCATAGGCTATATTCGAGGGGTACGTTCGCGTACCCCTCTTTTTTTGTCGAAATGCCATTGCCTGTTTGTTGGGAGCGTCCATGACCGCGCCGTCTGATTTCAATTCGATTCCTGAGCTCGATGCCACGCTCGTTTTCCGCGTGGCCTACGATGGCTCGTCCTACAGCGGCTTTGCCGAGCAGCCCGGTCAGACGACGGTTGCGGGCGAGTTGCGCCGCGCTATTGAGACGCTCCTGCGCCGTCCGATTGTCCTAACGTGCGCGGGGCGTACCGATGCCGGCGTACATGCCGTGGCTCAGTACATCAGCGTGCCCGTAACGGACGCTGAGCTCGCCTTGACGCGCCGTAGGTGGCTGCGGGCTATGGATGCCCTGCTGCCCAAAGATATCGCCATAAACGAGGTCTACAAGGCCCGTAAAGGCTTTTCTGCACGCTTTGATGCGCGTTCACGTACATATACGTACCGTATTGCCGATCGCGACGCGCGTCCCGTGCTCTCACGGGGTGCCGTGTGGTGGCATCGCTATCCCTTGGACGTCGAGGCCATGTCTGCGGCCTGTCCCGCGCTTTTGGGCGAGCAGGACTTTAAGAGCTTTTGCAAGGTTGCCTCGGCCGCTGGCAAGCCCACGCATCGCTGCGTGATGCGTGCCGAGTTTGGCCATGAGGTTGCGTTTGGCGAGGACATTCTGACGTTTACCATCGAGGGCAATGCGTTTCTGCATTCGATGGTCCGCACGATCGTGGGCACGCTTGTCGAGATTGGCATGCATCGCCGTGAACCCGAGTGGATGCGCGAGGTCATCGATGCTTGCGACCGTACCGCTGCGGGCCCCACGGCTCCTGCCTGCGGCCTTACGTTTATGGGCGTGGATTACGATCCCGCCGAGCTTGTCGTGCTCGACTAGGGGAGGGCTCGACGCGTCGTGCGTCGACACCTGTCATCTGTGGGCTGCGCGTGTGCAACATCTGTTCTTGGCGTGCAATACAACTGGTGTCTCATTGCTTTTATTGGCGGGGTGTACCATGAACCACGGTTTGATTCATTGCTGTCGAGAGGACGGATAACTTGGTTCGACGTGGCTCGCATCCGCGACTTTCGGTGATCCTTGTGGTAGAAGGTTCGCCCAGCTATGCGATGCGTGCGCTCGAGAGTATCCAGAACCAAGACCTCTACGATTTGCAGATTGTCGTTGTCTGCCGCGATGCTGCGCCCGGTGTGCGCCATTCGCTTCAAGTTGCTGCCGACAGGGACATCCATATTGATTTGATTGATGTCGAGGACGCGAAGCGCGGCGCTTGTCTTCGTGCCGGTTTTGCTGCCTCGCGTGGCTCTCAAATCATCGCTATGAACGCCGATGAGTGGCTTGCTCCGCAGTCCCTTTCCAAGATGGTCGATATCGCGTGCGATACTGCGGCAGACATAGTGTTCCCCACGGTGTCGCTCGACCGCTATGATGCACATCGAGAGCGCCATTCGCGCGTCTTGGATGTTGCCCCTATTGTCATTGAAGACAAGTCTTCGATGGTGACCGGGCTGTCCCAGTTGATTTTAGGCGGCCTAGTCGCTCAGACCTCTGGCGTGATGTACAGCCGCTCGCTGTTTGAGGCATGCCTTTTGTGCGACAAGGTGTTTCGCACAGTTGGGTTTATGGCGTGCGCGCTCTCGCGGGCGCAGTGCGTCTCCGGCTGCGGCGACGCTTGTTTCCACGCCACGGCACCTAAGCTTACAGATGCCTTTGATCCCACCATGTATGCCAAGGTATCCGATGACATCCGAGCACTCGACGAGCTTGCGGACTCACTCTCGGAAGCAGATAGCGGTGGTCGGCTCAAGCTGGCAAGCCAAAAGTTCTACTTTGCCGGACTGGTCGCCTGCATCGAGAATTTGTGCCTGAGCCCGCACGGGTTGTCGTCAATCGAGCGTTCCGCCCGCATGCGTGATATGCTCGAGGCGCCTCGAACCCGTCAGATGGTCGCCGCGCTCAAGGACAACCATCGGGGACTCGGTCTGTTGTTTGGGCCGATTGCCAGCGCCAAGCCCGCGCGCTGCGTGATGTGTACGCATCTGGCAGCTTTTCTTAACCGGACGGGCGCAAAAACCGCCTAAACGGCTCATTACGAAACAAACTTGCATAGAATTGTTTCGAAATGCGTTCTTATACACAAAAGCCTTCAAATAGCGTTAAACTATTCAATCACTGATTGATTGTCTCCGCCATCTTTTGGAGAGAGGGTTTGTATGGCTAAAAAACGCAATGGGCGCCAGGATGCCATTAGAGATATTGTGCGCAATAAGGACGTCCGCACGCAGCGCGTGCTGGTCGATGAGCTCCGTGCTATGGGCTTTGATTGCACGCAGGCGACTGTCTCTCGCGATATTGCCGACATGGGGCTGCGTAAACTCCCTGAGGGCATCTATGTTCTGGCAGAGGACCTGCACCTGCAGCGTATGGTTTCCGAGCTCGTAACGGGCGTTCTGCGTACTGATAATCTGGTTATGATCAAGGCTCAGCCTGGCACGGCTTCCGGCATCGCCGCCGCCGTTGATGCGGCAGAGTTGCCCGATGTGCTTGGTTCGCTTGCCGGCAACGATACGATTTTGGTTATTGCCCAGACGGCCGAGGACGGCGAGCGTCTTGAGGCGCTGATCAATAAGCTGAGCAATTCTCGCAAGTAGGCGTGCGGGTCGTGCGCTCGGCACTGTGTGCGTGACATAGTGGCTTGTAAGGGGGTATCGACGTTGGTCGGTACCCCCTTTTTGTTTGCCGGTATAAAGACCGCCCATCAGGTCGCTTAAACTAAAAAGGCCCCCGAGCAGTTTAATAAGTGAACTGCACCCCAAAACTTGGACGGCTTAAATAAGAACTACGCCGCAAGGGACT
>CABQNA010000016.1 GCA_902465425.1 uncultured Collinsella sp. | reverse complement strand
TTATCGGGCGCCTTGTAGCTGCCCTCGAACGTCATGAGGCCATCGGGCGTGATGATGGGGGCCTCGTTGGTCCAAGCCTCGGCAAACGCCAACTCGTAATCCTCGAATGCCTCGTCCTCGGCACCGGGGGCAGGCACGTTAAATGCAGGGTGGCCGCCCACCGAGAACGGCAGGTCCACGTCGCCGGTGTTGGTGACGGCAAAGGTCTGCGTGAGCGTGGCGTCGCCGGTCAGGGCATAGGTCATGTTGAGCTTAAAGTGGAAGGGGAAAGCCTTGAGCGACTCAGGCGTATCGGTGATCTCATAAGTTACCGAGGAGCCGTCCTCCGAAACCTCGACCAGCTTGTGCTCGACAATGCGCGCGAGTCCGTGGCGCGGCATCTCGCAGGTGCCAGCCGCAGACGTCGCCGTGTTGTTGCGCAGCGAGCCCACAATGGGGAACAGAATGGGCGCATGCTTGCCCCAAAAGGCGGGGTCGCCCTGCCACAGATACTCGTTGCCGTTGAGGGCAAGGCTCGTGAGCTGGGCCCCCATGGAATCGATGGCCGCGGTGAGGCCGCCGCGCTTGATGGTGGTGACGGTAGACATGCTACTTCCTCCAAAAGTAAACAATAGTGTCGAGGGCTATTGTGCCACTCTTGGCGGCAAGGAGAAGCGGCAGGCGCAGTTATTGAGCGATTGCGTAAAGGTCGAACCCGCCCTGCGGCGTGCTGTCGACCGTATCGGGCGCCTGCGAGTTAAAGCTCACGGGAACCATGCGCTTTGAGGCGCGGAAGCGCGCGCCATCGGTGGCGACGGGCGGCTCGTCGACGGTGAGCTCGTAGTCGCCGGGCTTGAGTTCGACGCCGTCGCCAGCGGAGTTGACATATTGATACTCGTCAATCGCCTGCCCCCTGAGCGTGCGGCCCACGATATGGATGAGCATCTGGCTGTCGCCGCGCGCGGTGTCCCACGTCGCGCCGTCCTTGACCTCGACCGACACATGTACCGAGCGCGTGCGGCTGAGCGATTGTTCGACAGACATCTCGACCTTGGCGGCATCTTTGCGCTGTTGCTCCACATGGCTCCAGACATTTCCGATCGCCGAGCAAGCGATGACGCCGGCCATGAAGGCGATGAGGATGGGGCCGAGTGGCGAGCGGCGGCCAGCATCTTCCTCGCGAGCCAAGTCGGGACGATGCGTGGGCGCGGGCGCCCGGGCGCCCTGCGCGGGCACGTCGAGTATGCTGAAGGATGCCGTGCTGCCGGGGTCGATGGTATGGCGCGGCTGCGGGGTCTTGGCCGGCGAGATGGACATGTCGGCCGGCTCACCGAGCGTGGCCGTGGCATCGGCCTTAGCCTCGTCGGCCTCGGCCTGGGCCCAAGCCTGTTCAAAGGTTAGGGGCTCGACGGGGTCGAGGGCGGCGTCCGAATCGGCGGCGACGTCGTTGCCGGTCTCGTCCTCGTCGCTCGACACGTCACGCGGCATGGACTCGTCCCACTCCTCGTCCGGAGCCTCACCCTCGCTATACCACCATTCAAAGTTATCGATATCCATACGGGGCGCCCCTTAGGCCTCGCAAATAAACACTCGCTAGCCTTATACCCCCAGACGGCACCGAAGCTCACCCGCGCCGGACACGAAAACCGTCACAACATTCGACGCTTTTCCTCGATTTCGAGATTTTCATCGAATGTTGTGACGGTTTGGGGAGCCAGTCGGCCGTGCGACGCGCCAAAGGCGCTGCTCCTTTGTCACATTCTGCTAGAGTTGCAGGGATTGAATCCCACTTATTCATGCGACATTGGAGTGACAACCTTGACCGCCGCAACCACGCCAAAAAGTAAGTCAACCGCCGCCGCGCTCTCCCCCGCGCGCACCAAGCTCTGCCTGGCGCTGCTCGTGCTGTTGGGATTCTCGCTCGGTTGCTCCGAGTTCGTGGTCATCGGCATCGAGAGCGACCTGGCGACGGAACTCGGCATCTCGCTTGCCACCGCAGGCCAGCTCATCAGCGTGTTTGCACTTGTCTACGCCATCGCAACGCCGGTGCTTGCACTCAGTACGGGGCGATTCCGCCGCTACCAGCTGCTCGTGTGCTACAGCATCGTCTTTGTGCTCGGCAATTTGGTTATGGCGCTAGCACCCAACTTCCAAGCGCTCTTTATCTCGCGCATTGTCCTGGGCTCTGTCTCGGGTGCGCTGCTCGCCGTGGGCGTGACGTACATCCCCGAGTTGCTGTCCCCGCAGCAGACTTCGCTTGCCATCTCGGTCGTGTACGGCGCGTTTTCCGTGGCGATGGTCTTTGTGACCTCGATTGGCAAGTTTGTGGCCGATACGCTCGATTGGCACGTGGCCATGTACGGCACGCTTGCCTTTGCCGTTCTGATCTGCGGAGCGCTCGTGATGTTTATGCCGCGCGCTGGGCAAACCGACGAGCCCGCCACCTTCCGCGAGCAGGCGGGGCTGCTACGCGAGCCGAGCATCATCACTGGCATGCTCATCTTCTTGTTTGGCGTGGGGTCGGTCTATGTGTTCTACGGCTACGTGACGCCCTATCTGGAGCAGGTGTTGGACATGGGCACGGTCGAAGCCAGCACCACGCTCATGGCCTACGGCGTGTTCTGCCTGGTTTCGAACATCCTGGGCGGATGGATCGACGCGCGCTTTGGCATGAAGGCACTGCTAGTTACGTTTGTGCTGCAGGCGGCGGCATTGTTTGGGCTGTTTGCCGTGGGCGCTGCCATGCCGCTCGCACTTGTCTTTGTCTTTAGTCTGGCGATGCTCATGTACCTGTTCTCGGTGTCGTGCATCACACACTTTATGGACGTGGCACGCAGCCGCCATCCCAAGTCGATGGTACTCGCAAGTTCGGTTGAGCCCATGGCGTTTAACGTTGGCATCTCGTTTGGCACTGCGGTGGGCGGCGCCGTGGTAAGCGGAGTTGGCATTGCGTACGTGGGCGCAGTGGGCGCCGCGTTCTCGCTTGTGGCCTGGGCGCTTACGCTGGTGACGATTAAGTTGGCTCGCTGGGAGCGCCGTCGTCAATCAGCACAGCCCCGGATGCAGGCATAGGGGCGAACATAGCCCAAGGTGGCGAGCAACCGGTAAAAACCGTCCCATACGAGTAGTGTTTATCCGCCTGCAAGCTCCAGCAGTGCAATTTCGTGTACTTCAGATACACGCTTTTCTACTATTTCGTGTATTTCAAGTACATGAAATGCGCGTGGGGTAACTCAAAGGCGGCGGCAGTTCATTGTCTGCCGCCGCCTTTTATACCGGATTTTATAGATATGCGGGGCGTTTACTCCATACCCAGCAGCTCGCGCATCTGAGCTGCGTAGTTAGATGCCATGTTGCCGTAGACAATCTGCACGCCGCCGTTAACATGCACATGAGCCAGACCCCCGAATCCGCCCGATTTGGGGGTCTGGCTCATCAAAATGTACGCTAAATCCATGAGGGTATATAATGGGGCGCTCTGCTCGAATGCACGAAGGAAGGGGTGATAATGCCTGGTCACGAGAAGCGCGTCTTGTCGCTTGACGGCCTGCGAGGGCTCGGGGCGCTGATGGTGTTCCTGTATCACGTCGACATCATGGTCAAGCCGTTTGGCGCGGGGGGTCCGAGCCTCTTCCCTGGCACCGCGTCGGTTATGGTGTTCTTCATCCTGTCTGGCATAGTGCTGTCTCTTGTCCCCTTTAAGCACATGGGAAACGGCGGGTACGACTGGCTTGGCTATTACCCAAGAAGGGTCGTCCGCCTTTGCGTGCCGCTGTTTGCGGCGATTGCGCTGGCCCTTCCTGCGGGCTACGTGGCCTGGCGCCTGGGGTCCACGTCGCGCTCCGCGCTTGCCGTCGCCTACGACGCGGGCCTTCCTACTGCGGTTCATGACATCCTCATGCAGTTCGACGTGCTGTTCAACGTGTCCGATGGCGTCAACAACCTCTTTGGCGCGCAGCTCGTCCGCGTTGACTCTCCCGTCTGGTCCATGAGCTGGGAGCTCTGGTTTAGCCTGACGCTTCCGCTGGCCATCTGGTGCATATCAAGGATTCGCCGGACGGGCCTGGCTGTTGTTGCGACCTTTATTGCGGTGCTTGTCTCGCACTGGACGGGCTACTTTCCGCTGCGCTTTTGCCTGATGTTCTGGCTTGGCGTCATGGTGGCCCGGCAATTCGACAAAATCAAGGCCGTCAAGCTTTCAATGCTGACCGAGCTGGCGCTGCTTGTGGCCTCCGTAGGTGTTATCGAGCTCTCGCTCGTGTGGCATCCCGGCGGGGTCCTCGAGGCGTTGAAGTCCACCGCCATGAACGCAGCCTGCCTGGTGGTGGTTGTCGTCGCGATCGCCGACGGGTTCACGCGCCGTGCGCTCTCTGCGGCCCCCATGGTCTTTTTGGGAAAGGTGTCGTACAGCCTCTACCTTACCCACGCCATTGTCATCGGTGCGCTCGCTGCCCTGCTGCCCAGGCTCGGGATTGTCGACCCGCTCGCGATTGCCGCGGTCTCGCTGCCCGCAAGCATGCTCGTCTCCGTTGCGTTCTGGCGCATAATCGAGGTTCCCAGCATGAACCTGTCGCGCTCGCTGGCATCGTCAGGGCCTAGGGACGCCGTTCGATAACGCGTCGTACTTGGCTTCGTTTGGAGGGAGCTGGTCATGAGTAGCCCCAAGCCCGTCCACCGCGTTCTCTTTATCTGCTATGGAAATATCTGCCGCTCGACGATGGCCGAGTCGGTGTTTACCGAGCTCGTGCGCCGCGCTGGGCGCGAGGGCGAGTTTGTCATTGATTCCGCGGCGACCTCGACCGAGGAGATTGGCAACCCGCCGCACCATGGCACCGTTGCCAAGCTGCGTGAAGTCGGGATTCCCGTCGTTGCCCACCGCGCGCGCCAGGTGCGTCGCGCGGAGTACGGCGACTGGGACCACATCGTCTATATGGACGACGAGAACGCCCGCGGCCTGCGTCGCATCTTCGGCGACGACCCCGACGGCAAGATTACGCGCCTGCTCGATTGGACCGAGCGCCCCGGCGACGTGGCAGACCCCTGGTACACCGGTAATTTCGACGCCACCTACCGCGACGTGCTCGCCGGATGCACGGCCATGCTCGAGCAGATGTAATCGATGAAATGCAGAGTTTTTAGAGCCACAAATCGGATGAAATGCAGAAATTTGACCTTACTCGCGCACAGAACAACGACGGCAACGCCTAAGCATAGGCATAAGCGAAGTCGAAATTCCCATATACAAATCGAGCGTGGTTTTTCTCCCGCATATAAATCGAGCGTGGATTATCTCCCACTTTGAGCGTTCAAGTGCGCTTAAAACGGGAGATAATCCACGCTCATTATCTCGGTGGGAGAAAATCCACGCTCGGTTACTCGTCGACGATCTCGGCGAGCCAGACGTTCAGCGTATCAACCTCGGGGCAGCAGAACTTTGCCGTGCCGGGCTCGTTGCCAGGCACGGTTCCGCCATAGCGCAGGATATCGATATAGGGAAATCCCACATGGCAGGCCATGGCGCACATCTTGCCGCGATCTCGGTCGAAGTCGAAGACGTCACCCGGCTTGTGCCCGTGATGGCAGCGGCATGTGCCCAGCTGGTCTACGCAGCTCACGCGGATACGCGGACGCTTGCCACGCGGCGCGCCGAGCGGCTTGTTCTCGCCCGCAGGCTTGACGCTGCCCTCATCAGCATTACTCATGGTCAATCACATCCAGGCAGGCCTCGATGGGAAGGCCGGCGGACTTATCCTCCTGGTCGGCATTGCGCTCGATAAGCTCCGCTACCACGCGCATGGCATCGCTCGTCGCGCGCTGAAGGCTCCAACCGGCCATAACGCGGCCGACGAGCACCGCCGAGAACGTGTCGCCCGTGCCCGGGAAATAAACCGGAATGAGCTCAAAGGGAATCGTAAAGTACTCCCCCGCCACATGGTCGTAACCGATAACCGCGTTCGTGCCATTGACCACGGCGCTCGTAATGACCACCGACTTGGCACCCAGCTCGCGCACGGCGTCCACAAGGGCGCGGGCCTCGTCGGGCGTGATTTGCTCGGCGATAGGCGTATCGGTGAGCAGGCATGCCTCGGTATAGTTGGGCACCGCGTAGTCTGCGCACTCCAGCAGATGCCGCATAAGGCCAATCGTGGACTCGGGCACGCCCGCATAGAGCTTGCCGTTGTCGCCCATGATGGGGTCGACGAACACCTTGGTACCCTTTTGCGCGCGACGGTGGCAGAAGTCCGAAATGATGCGCGTCTCTTCCTCGGTCACGATAAAGCCGGTAGAGATGGCGTCGAACTCAAAACCGAGCTCCTCCCAGATGGCGAGGCTCTGGCGCACGTACTCGGTGGTGTCGTGGATGTAGAACTTGGGATAGTTGAGCGTATCGGACACAAGTGCCGTCGGCAGGTTGTGGATGCGGTAGCCCATGTGCGACAGCACCGGCAGCATGGCGGAAAGCGCGACCTTGCCGTAGCCGCACATATCGTTGATCAGCAGCAGCTGAGTGTTCTTCATGAGGGTCTCCCTTGCTTCGGGCGCGGCGCGGCAGCGCCACAGTGCGACTAAGTGTAGCGCAGGAGGCGTCGTGAGCAGTCACTAGGGTCGCGAAGAGCGCATTGTTGCGGAAAGGTTTCGGAAATGGGGGGCATAGGCCTTGCGGCCATGCCCGACGATTGAACGTCAGATTGCCGCTTAGGAACGCTTGCAGCGTCGAGCGGTTACGGCGTTTGGTAAAGCGCCGTAACTTAATAAGTTTGGTACCTTGACATTCATTTCTCATGCTCCTAGATTGGTTAGGCACAAAACAATTCCACTACCTAACTAAAGAAAGGAGCAACACTAATTCATGTGCGATGAACCTCTTAACCTTTGTTCGCACGAGCCCGGCGGCGACCCGTCACAGCCGGCGGATGCACCCGAAGCGGTTAGCTCAGAAGACAAGCTTGCCAAGCGCATCCTCAATGGCCTGGGCTTTTGCGGCCATTACATGCATTTTCATGGCGGAGGCGTGTCCGGCAAGGCGCCCATCATCTGCCTGCTGGCCAAGCAACCCGGCGGCGAGATGTCGCAGCAGGAACTCGGCATGCACTTTGACCTCAAGCCGGGGTCGCTTTCCGAGATCCTGTCCAAGCTCGAGCTCAACGGCCTCATCGAGCGCAGCCGTAACCCCAAGGATCGACGGCAGCTCACCATTCGCCTGACCGAAACCGGCCGGGAAAACGCCCGCATCGACCAGGCAGCCCGCATTCGCTTTAGAGAGCAGGCCTTTGGTGCCCTCACCCACGACGAGCGCGAACAGCTCGCCGAAATGCTCGAGAAAATCCGTGTAACCTGGGAGGAACTGGATGATTAAAACCCTCATGGGAAGCATCCGCGACTATATGAAAGTCACCGTTGCCACGCCGCTGCTCGTGCTTGGCGAGGTGCTCTGCGAGATGCTGATTCCTTTTATCACCGCCAACCTGATCGACGCCATCAAAGACGGCGCCACCGTAGCCGAGATGCTTCCCACCGCAGGCTTTTTGGTGCTCATCGCGCTGACGTCGCTTGCTTTTGGCGCCGCTGCCGGCGTCACCTGCAGCCATGCGAGTTGCGGCTTCGCCAAGAACCTGCGTCACGACCTGTTCTACAAGATCCAGACGTTCAGCTTTGCCAACATCGATGAGTTCTCGAGCTCCTCGCTCGTCACGCGCCTGACCACCGATATCAACAACGTGCAGCAGGCCTTTATGATGATCATCCGTATCGCCGTGCGCGCGCCGCTGGTATTGATCTTCGCCTTTACCATGGCATTTATCATGGGCGGCAGCGTCGCCATGGTCTACCTGGTCATCATTCCGCTGCTGGGCTTTGGACTGTTCTTTATCATCTTTAAGGTACGCCCCATCTTCTCGCGCGTGTTCCACAAGTACGACGCCCTTAACGAGTCCGTCGAGGAAAACGTCACCGGCATGCGCGTGGTCAAGAGTTACGTGCGCGAAGACTTTGAGAAGGAGAAGTTCGCGACCGCCGCACGCGACGTCCAGATGGACTTCACCCGCGCCGAGAAGCTGCTCGCCTTTAACAATCCCATGATGAACATCTGCGTCAACGGCGCGTTTGTCGTCATCATCTACCTGGGCTCCAAGCTCATCATCACGAGTCAGGGCACGCTGTTCGACGTGGGCCAGCTCTCCTCGATCTTTACCTATGGCTTCCAAATCCTCATGAGTCTGATGCAGCTGTCGATGATCTTTGTCATGGTGACCATGGCCGACGAATCGGCACACCGCATTACCGAGGTGCTGGCCGCCGAGCCCACGATCGCCGATCCCGCCGAGCCCGTGCTCGAGGTTGCCGACGGCTCCATCGACTTTGACCACGTGAGCTTTAAGTACTCCGCGCATGCGAAGCGCCAGGCGCTCGACGATATCGACCTGCACATTAAGAGCGGCGAGACCATCGGCATCATCGGCGGCACCGGCTCGGCCAAGTCCACGCTTGTAAACCTCATCGCCCGCCTGTACGACGCCACCGAAGGCACCGTGCGCGTGGGCGGCGTGGATGTGCGCGACTACGACTTGGACGCTCTGCGCCACCAAGTGGCCATGGTATTGCAGAAAAACGTGCTGTTTAGCGGCACGATTGCCGAGAACCTGCGTTGGGGCGACCCGAACGCCACCGACGAAGAGGTCCGCGAGGCGGCACATCTGGCCTGCGCCGACGAGTTTGTCGATGGCTTCCCCAAGGGCTATGACACCTGGATCGAGCAGGGCGGCTCCAATGTCTCGGGCGGTCAGAAGCAGCGCCTGTGCATTGCGCGTGCCCTGCTGCGTCGCCCCAAGATCTTGATCCTGGACGACTCCACCAGCGCCGTTGACACCAAGACCGACGCCAAGATCCGCGCAGGACTGGCAAGCTATCTGCCCAACACGACCAAGCTCATCATCGCCCAGCGCATTAGCTCCGTGCAGGATGCAGACCGCATCATCGTCATGGAGGGCGGCCGCATCGCGCAGATCGGCAACCACGATGAGCTGCTCAAGACGAGCGAGATCTACCGCGAGACCTTTACCTCGCAGAACAAGATGTCTGCCGAGGGCGAAGAGGCCGTCGAAGCCGACACCGAGGCATCCGCAACACAGGCTCAGACCCAGGAAGGAGGCGAGGCACATGAGTAAGGCAACGACCGCCGAGCGCGCGCTCAACCGCAAGGGTGGCACCATGTCGCGCCTCATCAAGACGCTCTTTGGCTTCTACCCCGTGCTTTTGCCCCTCGTCGTCGTCGGCGTGGTGCTCTGCGCTATCATCAACTCCATCGGCGCGACCTTCCTTCAGAGCGCCCTGCAGATTATTAGCGAATCGTGGCAGTCGGGCGATTGGGAAGCCGCACAGCCCAAGATCGCACAGCTCGTGACCACCCTCGCCTGCATCTACGGCGTCGGCATCCTGTCCTCGCTGTTCTGGAACCGCGCCATGGCCATCGTCACGCAGGGCTCGCTCGAGAAGCTGCGCGAAAAGATGTTCAACCGCATGCAGGACCTGCCGATCCGCTACTTCGACACGCACCAGCGCGGCGACATCATGAGCCACTACACCAACGACATCGACACGCTGCGCCAGATGATCAGCCAGTCGCTGCCCAACCTGCTCATGACGACCATCGTCATCGTCACGGTGTTCTTTATCATGCTGTACTACAGCGTTTGGATGTGCCTGGTCATTGTGGCAGGCGTCGCCTTTATGACCTTTATGACCAAGCTGCTCGGCTCCAACTCCGCGCGTTTCTTTATTGCGCAGCAGACTGAGCTCGGCGTGGTCGAAGGCCATATCGAGGAAGTCATGAACGGCCAGAAGGTCGTCAAGGCATTCTGCCACGAGTCTGCCGCCGAGGCCGATTTTGACGAGCGCAACGAAAAGCTCTTCGAGGTCTCGCAAAAGGCCAACATGTACGCCAACATCCTCATGCCCATCCTTATGAACCTGGGCAACCTGCTCTACGTGCTGGTCGCACTGGCAGGCGGCATTTTCCTGGCGCTGGGCGTGCCCAACCTGAGCATCTCGGGCATGGCACTGTCCATCGCCGTCGTGGTGCCGTTCCTCAACATGACCAAGCAGTTCTGCGGACAGATCGGCCAGATCTCGCAGCAGATCAACGCCGTGGTCATGGGCCTCGCCGGCGCCGACCGTATCTTTGAGCTCATCGACGAGGAGCCCGAAGCCGACGAAGGCTATGTGACGCTCGTCAACGCTCAGGTGAACCCCGACACCTGGCAGCTCGAGGAGGCCGACCACCACACCGGCATGTGGGCGTGGAAGCATCCGCACCGCGCAACCGGCGAGATCGAGTACGTACCGCTGCGTGGCGACCTGGTCATGGACAACGTCGACTTTGGCTACACGCCCGACCACGAGGTGCTGCACGGCGTGTCTGTGTACGCCAAGCCGGGCCAGAAGGTCGCGTTTGTCGGCGCCACCGGTGCCGGTAAGACGACCATCACCAACCTCATCAACCGTTTCTATGACATCGCCGACGGCAAGATCCGCTACGACGGCATCAACGTCAATAAGATTCGTAAGGCCGATCTGCGCCGCTCGCTGGGCGTCGTACTGCAGGACGTGAACCTGTTCACCGGCACCGTGATGGACAACATCCGCTACGGCAACCTGGATGCCACCGACGAGGAGTGCATCGCGGCGGCTAAGCTCGCCGGAGCAGACGACTTTATCACCCGCCTGCCCGACGGCTACGACACCATGCTCACCGGCAACGGCGCCCAGCTGTCGCAGGGCCAGCGCCAGCTGATTTCGATCGCACGCGCCGCCGTCGCCGATCCGCCGGCAATGATTTTGGACGAGGCCACGAGCTCCATCGACACCCGCACCGAGGCTATCGTGCAAGCGGGCATGGATAAGCTCATGGAAGGTCGCACGACGTTTGTCATCGCGCACCGCCTGTCCACCGTGCGCAACTCCGACGCGATCATCTGCCTGGACCACGGCCGCATCATCGAGCGCGGCAACCACGACGAGCTGATCGCCAAGCGCGGGTATTACTACCAGCTCTACACCGGAGCGTTTGAGCTGGAGTAGTTCGGCTCGCCGAGATGGCCGATTTGCCGCTCATTCGTCGGGCATGACCCTAAGATCAATGCCCTCCTCTTTCGGGGCAAATCGACTCATCTCAACGACCCAAACACAATGCACCGCAACGAATAAAGCCTCCGCAGCCACACGAGCTGCGGAGGCTTTTTTCATGCCGGCCGGAAACCGTATCCCACTTTTCGGGCCCAGAATGGGATGCCGTTTCCCGCTGGGCCCCCTCCGGGAAACGACATCCCATTTCAAGGGCATAAACCGGGATGTGGTTTCCCCTAACGGCACCTTTGGGAAACCGCATCCCACTCTAGACGCACAAAACGGGATGAGCTTTCCCATGGTGATCCAAGACCAGAAGCATGTCCGATAGCGCGGCCAGGTCAAGAACAACAAGGCAAGCGTCACGCCAATTTGGACGAGCGTCTGCTGCAGTTTGAGGCTGCTGGCCCATATGGTAGAGTTAACCACCCATGAATTTCAGCACACTGCGTGCTACCTGTTCTTTTGTCATTTAGGGGAGTGAACTTGTGAATACTTCTGTCGCCAAGAAGGCCGGCCAGGCGGTGCGCCTGCTCATGATGGTGCTCACGGCAGTTCTCATCTTCTTCTTCATCAATGTTATGCTGCTCGTCTCCGATATCCAGGGCACGGCGCGTGTGGTCAACTACGCCGGTCTGGTGCGCGGTACCACGCAGCGAATCGTTAAGCTCGAGGATGCGGGCCAGCCTCAAGATGACCTGCTCAAAGCCGTGGATTCATACATCAACGGTTTGCGTTACGGAAGTGACGACCTCAACCTCGTCCGTCTCGACGACGATGAGTATCAGGTAAAAATGACCGAGCTTGCAAATTATTATGATGAGCTTTGCGCCGAGATCAGCCGCGTGCGCGAAGTCGGCTATGAGAACACCGACATCATCTCCATGAGCGAGGAGTTCTTTGGCATTTGCGACGATGCTACGCGACTCGCAGAGGACTACTCTCAGGAGAAGGCGTCGGCGCTCAACTATCTCGAGGGCCTGGTGATCATCGACATCATGGGCTTGGTGGCGACCTTTGCGGTCGAACTTGTTCGCGCGGTGCGAACTGCCGCGCTCAATCGCGAACTGCAGAACAAAGTCTATCTCGACGAAGCCACAGGACTGCCCAACAAGAACAAGTGCGAGGGGGTCTTGGGGCAGGAGCAGCCTGTCTCCGCGGAGGCGCCCGTTGCGGTGTGCGTCTTCGACCTTAACAATCTGCATACGGTCAATAACAGCTTCGGCCACGAGAAGGGCGACGAATACATCCGTTCTTTTGCCCAGCAGCTGGGGCGCGTGGCGTCGGAGACCTGCTTTGTGGGCCGCGACGGCGGCGATGAGTTTATCGCGCTGCTGCGAGATACCGATCGAGCTGCCGTGGAGTCCTGTCTCGCTCGGGTTCGCGCGAACGTGAACGAGTATTCCGAGACTCATCCCGACATGCCTATCAGCTATGCGGTGGGCTATGCGCTTTCCAGTGATTTTGATGAACCGCCTACGATGCGTGAGCTCTTTTCTCAGGCCGACAAAAACATGTACGTCGATAAGAACCGCGTAAAGGCAGCCGAGACAGCCGACCCGCAACGCGAGGACCGCTAAACCCGTCCCAAATGAGCTAGTTGAGGAGTTGGGCCATGGCGTTGACGAATTTTTGGACTTGGAGGGTGGGCTCGAGCGGGTAGTGCAGAAAGACCGGCACCTCTCGCCCGCATAGAAACGGCACGCCCACAAAGGCCGGGTGTACCCCCGACCATGCGCCGCAGGTGAGCACCGCGTCGCCCTTTTCCTCGGCTTCGTTAAAGAGCGCAAAGTCAAAGCTGTCCACGTCGATCACGTCTACGCCGCCGTCTGCCAAAAGATCGATACGCAGACTGTCCATAGCGTCGTTGCCGTGACGGAGCACGCGCAGGCGCATGCCCTCCAGGTCAGCAACCGTGATACGCGTCTTGCGCGCAAGCGGGCTCGTGCGCGGCACGTCGATATAAAACGGCACGTTGACGATGCGGAGCCTTTGGCATGCGTCGCCCCAGCGTGGGGTCGAAAAGCTCGACTGCACCACATCGACCTCGCGGCCCAAGCTGCGCATGACGGTCTCGCACTCGTCGTAGAGGTCGCTTACCGGCACGATCTCAAATCGCAGCGACGGTTCCAGATCGTGAATGCCCGACCACATCGACAGCGTTTGGCGCCCCGGGCACATCATCGACACACCCAGACGCACGGCACCGCCCTCGCCCGCCGCGCGTCGGGCGCGGCGCAGCGCGTCCTCGGACTGCCGCATGATCGAGCGCGCGTCGTCCACCAGCAGTGCGCCGGCCGGCGTCACCTTGACGCCCGAGTGCGAGCGTTCGAACAGTGTGATGCCGAACTCGGCCTCGAAGCCCGACACCTGCTTGACGAGCGCCGGAGTCGACACGCGCAATTTTGCCGCCGCGCGCGAGAAGCTTCCCAGCTCCGCGGCGGCCGATATGGCCTCGAGTCGTCGATCGTACACGTCAATCTCCTGTTTCCAGACGCATGGCAATGAACTGCCGAAGGGGGTTGTTTTGGCAGGTCACACACTCAATTAAAGGCGCATCGTCTTGCAAGCTATAAACCTACGGTTAACGCCATTCTAACAAATATGCAATTCACCTGCGCAAATGCAAAGCATACGATAACCAGCGAAAACCACGTGGGTCGGTTAATGGGAGCGACCCACAGGGAGGCACAAGAAGACAAGAAGGGAAGTTCCTATGAGCAACTGGCTTAAGCTCGAGGGCGATGTCTGCGCCGTGACTGGCGCGCTCGGCGGTATGGGCGTCGAGATTTGCCGCGAGTTCGCCCGCAATGGCGCCAACGTCGTTCTGCTCGACCTGGACGAAGAGAAGGTCAAGGCCGCAGCCGCCGACCTCGCCGCCGAGTTTGGCATCCACGCCGAGGGTTACAAGATGAACGCCACCGACGAGGCCGAGGTTCAGGCTGCCGTCGACGCCACCATCGCCAACTTCGGCCGCGTCGACGTCCTTGTCAACACCGCCGGCATCCTGCGCTTCGCCGCCATGGAGGACCTGCCGCTGAGCGACTGGGAGCAGGTGCTCAACGTCAACCTCACCGGCTACTTCATCACCTCGCAGCGCTTTGGTCGCGAGATGATCAAGGCCGGCCAGGGCCGCCTGGTGCACATCTCGACCGTCGCCAGCCACTCCCCCGAGACGTTCTCGGGCGTGTACAGCTCCACCAAGGCCGGCGTCAACATGATGTCCAAGATGCTCGCCGCCGAGTGGGGCCCCTACGGCGTCCGCTCCAACTGCGTCGAGCCCTGCTTCGTTAAGACCCCGATGTCGGCCAACTTCTACGCCGACCCCAAGGTCGAAAAGAGCCGCAGCCGTCTGATCGCCACGCGCCGCATCGGCGAGGTCAGCGATATCGCCAACGCCGTCATGTTCCTGGCGTCCACGCGCTCGGACTTTACCACCGGCGACGCCATCAAGGTCGACGGCGGCTTCTCCAACATGATGGGCGACCTCACCGCCAAGCCCGGCGGCCGTCGCGCCTATGCCGACAACTACCTTAAGAACAAGGGTGT
>CABQNA010000015.1 GCA_902465425.1 uncultured Collinsella sp. | reverse complement strand
GGTTGAGCAGGCCCGCGCAGCCGGTGCCAAGTTCATCGTCTCCCCGGGCTACAACGAGGACGTCGTGAAGCACTGCATCGACATCGACCTGCCCGTCCTTCCCGGCACCGTGACCCCCTCCGAGGTCACCGCAGCCGAGAACCTGGGCCTCAAGGTCACCAAGTTCTTCCCCGCGTCCCAGTATGGCGGCCTGAACACCATCAAAGCCCTCGCCGCTCCGTTTGTCGGCCACCGCTTTATGCCCACCGGCGGCGTGAGCACCGCCAACGTCGAGGAGTACCTGAGCTCCTCCGCCATCATCGCCTGCGGTGGCACCTGGATGGTCAAGCCGGCCCTGTTTGCCGACGGCGACTTCTCCAAGGTCGAGCAGATTGCCCGCGAGGCCATGGACGTCGTCAAGAAGGTTCGCGCCTAGGTTTAGCTCTCTATCGTGAAAGGGGGCGTGCCCTAGACCTCGCCCCCTTTCTTTTAAAACGGCTCGGAAGCGCGCCGTTTCCGTCACGAACAAGAACCAAAACCGTCTTGTATGCTGATAGAACGTGACGGAAGCGACACGCCCCCGAGCCGCTTTGCCTACTCGGCTGGCAACCGCGCCCAGTTGAGCCACATCGACAAAAACCGAGCCATCAAAACGGCTGCGGCGTCACCTGGAGGAATGGACCCTTGCTTCCGGTCTTTTCCTCCAAGTGGCGCCGCAGCTTTTTCGTGCCCCGATAGTGCCCCGGCAGTTGCGGTGAGATACGGACTGCTTACACCATCAGAGCCGCAAAACAATTCCTATTTCACTGCAACTAATGAGGGGGGCGAGTTAGATGGCCGTATCTTTGGACAGCTCAAAATAGTCGGGATGCAAGGCAATAACCGGGCCCTGCTCCTCGGGCATCAGATGCAAGTGCGTCTCTGCCAGATAGCTCGCCGCATCGGTATCGCCCCTCTTAATAGCCTCGAGAATTCGGCGATGCTGCCGACGAATCGGCTCCCAATCCAGATCCTGCGACACCATACGCAGCCAGTTATACCGCTCAAAATGCGTATTGATGCTCTTCATCCAATCCCACAACATGTGGCGGCCGGCAATCTCAAAACACGTCTCATGGAACAGGTTATCCAGGTCAAAGAAGCGACGCGTTTCGCTATGGTCGAGCGACTCGGACTCGGCAAGAATCTGCTCAAGCCGATGCTTTTGCTCGGGCGAGGCGGCCGAACAGCATTTAATAAGCACGCTTCTCTCGAGCTTCTCGCGCAAAAAGCAGGCATTCTCGGCACGCTCCATGCTGATTTTCGAGACATAGGTGCCGCTTTTGGGACGCGTTTCCACCAGCTCCTGCTCACGCAGGCGCACAAAGGACTCGCGAATGGGCGTGCGCCCGATTCCCGTCTCCTTTTCCAGACCAATCGCCGAAAGGCGCGTGCCGGGCCTGAGCTCGGCATAGATGATCTTGGAGCGCAGTGCGTTGTATGCCTGATCTTGCAGGCTCTGATAATGCTGGTGCTGTTCCATAAAGCCCTCGGATAAACCCTCGGTTAGTCGAATACCACCATGCAATACTATCGCATCGACACGCCCCAGCCCCCAATCAGTCTTTTTGGGACGGGGCTCTTTTAGCTACCCTGGCCCGCAGATCGGCCCCCTTGCCACAAAAGTGGCCCATCTACTACGTTAACACGGATAGCCTCGGCCATACCGAAAACCGTGAAAACAAAACCGCAGGTAGACAGCTTGTCGATTTTCGAAAAAGTCGACTATGGTTGACCCCTGCGGCTTAAACGTAGTAGATAGGCCCTATTCGTGGCACAGCACTACTCCATCCCAAATTGGCACCGCAAAACCCGCGAGTAGCGCTTACTTTGCTATATCTCACTATACTTTGCTATATCTTGCTATACTTTGCTATATCTTGCTATATCTTGAGCAAAGGTGACTCACATGCAAACAAACCCTTTTAAGCCCACAGCAGGTAAAACACCTCCCACGATTATCGGCCGCGAAGATGTACTTGAAGAATTCAGTGAAGGCCTGACCAACGGGCCTGGTGCCCCTGGGCGCCTAATGCGCATAGCCGGCGTCCGTGGAACGGGCAAGACGGTCCTCCTTGACGAGTGCTCACGTTTGGCGCAAAGCCGTGGCTGGACGGTCATAAAAGAGGTCGCAACCGAGGGACTTTGCCAGCGCATTCTCGAACAGCTGCAGCCCAAATTCCAGGCCAAACACGCCAGATTTGAGCCCACCGTAGCTGGCATATCCATCGGCAGCATAGACATTGAGCGAATCGGTCCATCGCTACGCGACGCCATGAGACAGACAATATCCAAGAATGAAAATGGCCTGCTCATCACTCTCGACGAGGTTCAAGACGCAGAGCTCGATGAGGTCCGAACGCTCTCCATTGCGATTCAGCAGGTTATCGGCGAAGACCTTGATATCGCCTTTGTTTTTGCGGGGCTGCCTTCGATGATTGAAAGCATCATCAACGGAAAGACACTTACGTTTTTGCGCCGTGCCCTCCCCTTTGACCTGAAGGCTGTGGCAGTAACCGAAGTGTCGTACTCCCTCGAGGAAACCATTGAAGCGTCTGGCATGGAGTTGCAGCCAGGTATTGCCGGCCAACTTGCCGAGGCAACGCAAGGTTATCCTTTCATGATCCAACTCGTTGGATACTACGCATGGCAGTTGGCAAGACGCGCACATACACCGATTATTGGAGAAGAAGAAGCCGAGCGCGGCATTGCAACGGCACGCGAACGCTTCTGCGCCATGGTGATTGAGCCCGCGCTGCAGCGCATTCCGCCCACGTGCATCGCTTATCTGCTGAGCATGGCGTCTTCGGGGCAGACGAGCTCGACCAGCATGGTTGCCGATGCCCTAAACAAAACGCCTCAACAGGTGAGCTCCGTCCGCAGCCGCCTGTTAAGAGAATCGATTATCGAGGCTCCTTCGTACGGCAAGGTCTCATTTGCCATCCCCTACATGCGCGACTACCTCTGCGAACACAAAGCCGAACTGGAAGTTGAACTGTAGAAACGACAACTGCCCTGCAAGACGAAAACCGTTTTCGTGCGGATTTATAGCAGACGCAAACGGTTTACGTCTTGATTTGCGTCCGGAATAAGGATGGAAATTGTGCTTTCGTACGTTTTTTCCCTAGACGCAACGTGCTTTCGTCCGACGATACGTCTGCAATCCAGACGCAAAGAGCCCCGAGCTCGTATGAACTCGGGGCTCTTTGCGCCACGCATCTATGAGAGGGAATCGATGCGCGCGGGCGCTACTCCATGTAGCCACCCTGAATGGCGGAAACTGCATGCTCGGTAAAGAACTTGAGCGTGCCGGAGGTATAGCGATTAGCCTTGGGCTTCCAAGCGGCTCGGCGCTCGGCCAGGACGGCGTCGACCTCGGCCGGCTCCATCTCCTTGCCGGCGATGCCCACGATAGACAGCGAGCGCTCGGGAATATTGATCTGGATAAGGTCGCCCTCCTCGATCAGGGCAATCGGGCCGCCCACGGCAGCCTCGGGCGAAACGTGACCGATAGCCGGGCCCTTGGAAGCGCCGGAGAAGCGGCCGTCAGTGATCAGGGCAATGCTCGCGCCCAGCTCGGGGTCGCTGGCGATAGCCTCGGTGGTGTAGAACATCTCGGGCATGCCGGAACCCTTGGGGCCCTCATAACGAATGATGACGGCGTCACCGGGCTTGACCTCGTGCGTCAGGACGGCGTGAATGGCGTCCTCCTCGCAGTCGAACGGACGTGCCTTAAGCGTGGCCTGGAACATCTCGCGCGGAACAACCGTGTGCTTGACGACGGCGCCCTCGGGGGCAAGGTTGCCGTGGAGGATGGCGATGGAGCCGTCGGTACCAAAAGCCTGGTCAAATGGGCGAATGATGTCCTCGCGCTTGAGGTTCCACTTCTCCAAGTAGCGGCCGCACTTCTCGTAGTAGCCGTTGTTCTTGAGGTCCTTGAGGTTCTCGCCGAGGGTCTTGCCGGTGACGGTCATGACATCGAGGTGGAGCATCGACTTGATCTCCTCCATGATGCGCGGCACGCCGCCCGCATAGTAGAAGAACTGCGCCGGCCACTCACCTGCGGGACGGACGTTGAGCAGGTAGTGGGCGCCACGATGCAGGCGATCGAAGTCGTCGGCGGACATCTCGATGCCAAACTCGCGGGCGATCGCGGGAATGTGCAGTAGCGAGTTGGTGGAGCCAGAAATGGCGCCGTGGACCATGATGAGGTTCTCGAAGGACTCCTTGGTCACGATGTCGCGGGGGCACAGGTTGTGCTCGGAAAGCCACACGGACTGGCGGCCGGCCTCGCGCGCAAACTCACGCAGGTCGGAGCTGGTAGCGGGCAGCAGGGCAGTGCCGGGGAGCATAAGGCCCAGGGCCTCGGCGGTAACCTGCATGGTCGACGCGGTGCCCATAAACGAGCAGGCGCCGCAGCTGGGGCATGCGTTGTGCTTGGCAAACTCAAGCTCCTCGCGGGAGATCTCGCCGCGCTCGTAGCGGGCAGAAATCGCGCCGAGCTGCTCCAGGGTCAACAGATCGGGACCGGCATCCATGACGCCGCCGGTAACGACGATGGAGGGGATGTTGATGCGGCCCATGGCCATGAGGTTCGCAGGCAGGCCCTTATCGCAGCTGGCGACAAAGACGCCGGCGTCGAACGGGGTGGCCTTGGCATGGATCTCGATCATGTTGGCGATCATGTCGCGGCTGGGCAGCGAGTAGTTGATGCCATCGTGACCCTGGGCCTCGCCGTCGCAGATATCGGTGCAGAAGTAACGGGCACCGTGACCGCCAGCCTCGGCAACGCCGGCACGGACCTCCTCGACCAGCTCAAACAGGCCGGCAGAACCCGGGTGCGAGTCGCCGAACGTCGACTCGATAATGACCTGTGGCTTGTCCAGATCCTCGATAGACCAGCCAGAGCCCAGGCGCAGCGGGTCCATCTCGGGGCTGATGGTGCGAAACTTGCCGGAACGCGGCTGCAGCTTGGCAACCAGGTCGGCTGTCTCCTGCTGAATCTGTGCCTTGGTCTTCTCGTCCATGATGCTCTCCTCTTTTGATTTGAACGGTTGTACCAATCGTTGGTTAATGAATCAGGTGTAAATGGGTACCGAGCGATGCACTCGGCAAAAGATGCTTAGCTACGCGAACTAGGCGAAGAACGAAATCACCAGGGCGCAGGCAAGACCCGAAAGGCCGATGAGCGTCTCCATAACGGTCCAGGACTTGAGGGTGGTCTTCTCGTCAATCTCCAGGAACGAGGAGCACATCCAAAAACCGGCATCGTTGACGTGCGAGAGGGCCGTGGCACCGCCGCAGATAGCAAGACAGATAGCGGCACGCATGAGCACTGAGGCTCCGGAAACCGCGGGCATGGCGGCCATAATGCCCGATGCCATGGTCATAGCGACGATGGAGCTGCCGACAGAGGCACGCACCATGACGGCAATCAAAAAGGCAACGACCACCAAAGGCAGCGGTGAAGCCTCGAGCATGGGCCCAATAACCTGGCCCAAGCCGCAGTCCTGCAGCATCCAGCGAATGACGCCGCCGCAAGCGATAACCAGCAAGATCATGCCGACGGGCTTAAGAGAGCGGTCGAGCAAGGCCTTGAGCTCGGCGCCGGAGTAGCCGCGGCGCGCGCCCAGCAGATACATCGCGACGAGCGTGGCGAGCGTCAAAGCGACGAACGGCTTGCCCAGGAAGGCGAGAATCGAGGCGAGCTCGGCGGGCATGGGGATATAAGAGGACAGCGTGCCCAGCAAAATCAAACAAAGCGGCGTGAGCACGATGGCAAGCACCATGCCAAAGGAGGGAAGCTCCTTTTCGTCGCTCGCGCCCTCGGCAGAGGTAAAGTGCTCCGGAACATCGGTAAAGATGCGACCGCCCACGTTGCGACCCCAGATGACGCCGGCGATCGCCATGGCGATGAAGGCGGTAGGGATACCGACGAGGATCATGGTGCCCAGGTCGACACCGAGCGTGCCGGCGACCAGAACCGACCCGGCCGATGGCGGCACAAACGCATAGCCAGCGGCAAGTCCCGCGAGCAGCGCGATGCCGTAGTAGAGCGTCGACTTTTTGGTCTGCGATGCCACACTAAACGCAAGTGGGATCAAAACGACCACGCCGGCCTCAAAGAACACCGTAGTGCCGATAACCAGACCGGTAATGCCCAGCGCCCAGCTGGAATGACCCTGCCCAAAGGTATCGATGAAGGTCTGGGCGATCTTCTTGGCGCCGCCGCTCTCCTCAAGAATCTGGCCAAACATCGAGCCGAGGCCAATGAGCAGGGCGATGTTTTGCAGCGTGGTTCCCACGCCCTTGGTGACAGTGTCCGCCACCAGGTCGAGCGGCATACCGGCGCCGATGCCGATCGCGAGCGCCGAGACCATCATCGAAAGCACAGGATGCAGCTTGAACTTAATGATGAGCGCAAGCAGCAGCGCGATGCCCACGATAGCGGCGATGACCAGCCTGGTGGGGTCGGCCATAAACGTTGGGTCTGACATCTTTCCTCCAATTCATCAGACCTTTTGAATTCGTCTGATGACTATAGCGTGTTTTGAAAAGGTCTGATGTTTCATTTTGAAATTTGCTCGGAATACATCTGATGTATTCGATAAACGGTCGTATTTGCGCTGCGAACGGTATATCTAAGCTGCCCGACTCAAATCCAGCGACCAATATTGCATCCGTGGTGCGCTAAAATAGCTCAGATGAATTTTGTAATGAAAGGTATAGCTATGGCCCGCGCCGAATCGGGACTCCCCGAGCAGATTTCGGAGAAAATTATTCAACTGATCCTGGATGAGCATCTTGAGCAAGGCGACCGCCTGCCCAAGGAGGCTGTGCTCGTCGAGCGCCTGGGTGCTGGCAGGAGCACCGTACGCGAGGCTATGAAGCTGCTGCAGTCACGCAACATCGTGCGCATTAAGCAGGGCTCGGGCACCTATGTGGCGTCAAACCCCGGCGTTGCCGACGACCCGCTGGGCTTTACCTTTATCGACGACAAGCAGCGTCTGGCGCGCGACCTACTCGAAGTTCGCTTTATGATCGAGCCGCAGATGGCCAGCATGGCCGCAGAGCACGCGACCGACAATCAAATCATCTGCATCAAAGAGCTCTGCGACGAATCCGAGCGCCTGGCCGAGGCCGGTGAGGATTACTCCGCCGCCGACACCGCGTTCCACAATGCCATTGCCGAGAGCTCCGGAAACCTCGTCGTTCCCCGCCTGATGGGCGTGCTCAAGGCATCCGTCCCCCTCTTTATCGACGTAACCGGCAAAAAGCTGGTTGAGGAAACCATCCGCACCCACCGTGGCGTGGCCGACGCCATCGCCGCGCGCAATCCCACCGCAGCGCACGACGCGATGTATTTGCATCTGGTGTACAACCGCAACATGATCGCAGAGGGAGCGCAGGAACAGAGCAAATAGACGTCCGCACGGCAAGGGCGAGACTACCGTTCGCCTTTTAAAAGTGAACGTTCACCTGATTTTAGGGAATAAGGGGTGGCTATTACGCCGCTTCACCTATACTGACCTTGTATGAAAAGCAAGACTTATATAGATGAACGTTTCTTTTGAAAGGATCGCTATGTCTGATCTTATGGACAGCTTCCGTCTGGACGGCAAGGTCGCACTGGTGACCGGCGCCACCTACGGCATTGGCATGGCCATTGCCGAGGCGCTCGGAGAGGCCGGCGCCAAAATCGCCTTTAACGCCCGTCACGCCGACAAAGTCGCCGAAGCCGAGAAGCACTACCGTGAGCTGGGCTTTGACGCTCACGGCTATGTTGCCGACGTCACCGACGAGACTGTCGTCGCCGAGCTCATCGCCAAGATCGAGGCCGACTTTGGCACCACGCCCGACATCCTGGTCAACAACGCCGGCGTCATCCAGCGTACCCCGATGCTCGACATGAGCGCCGAGGACTTCCGCCGCGTCGTCGATATCGACCTCAACGCACCGTTTATCGTGTCAAAGGCCTGCCTGCCTGGCATGATCGCCAAGGGCCACGGCAAGATCATCAACATCTGCTCGGAGTTTGGCGAGGCCAATATCCAGTGCAACGGCATTGGGCCCGGCTACATCGCCACGCCGCAAACCGCACCGCTGCGCGAGACGCAGCCCGACGGCAGCCGCCACCCGTTTGACCAGTTCATCATTGCCAAGACGCCGGCCGCCCGTTGGGGCACGCCCGAGGACCTGAAGGGCCCCGCCGTGTTCCTGGCTTCCGACGCGTCGAACTTCGTCAACGGCCACATCCTCTACGTCGACGGCGGCATCCTCGCATACATTGGAAAGCAGCCTCAATAAGCGTCACCGCAACTGCCCACATCAGGTTTCATCCACTCGTTTTTCATTTGAGTTGCGGTGAGATAAGGATTGGTTTTGGCTTCTATCAGGCAAAACAGTCCGTATTCCACCGCAAGTTAGAAATAGGAAGGTAATTCGCAATGAAAATCGCTCTGATCAACGAAAACTCTCAGAACTCCAAGAACCCTATGATCGAGGCTGCCCTTAAGAAGGTTGTCGAGCCCATGGGCCACACCGTCTTTAACTATGGTATGTATGCCGACGCCGACTCCAAGCCCCTCACCTACGTGCAGAACGGCATCCTTGCCGCCGTGCTGCTGAACTCCGGCGCTGCCGACTACGTCGTGACCGGCTGCGGCACCGGCGAGGGCGCCATGCTCGCCTGCAACTCCTTCCCCGGCGTGCTGTGCGGCCATGTTGCCGACCCGCTCGATGCCTACACCTTTGCCCAGGTCAACGACGGTAACGCTGTCGCCATGCCCTTCGCCCTCAAGAACGGCTGGGGCCAGGAGCTCAACCTCGAGTACACCTTTGAGAAGCTCTTTGGCTTTGGTTCGGGCAACGGCTATCCTGCCGAGCGTGTTGAGCCCGAGCAGCGCAACAAGAAGATCCTCGACGGCGTCCGCGCTGTGACTATGCGTCCGCTCGTCGACGTTCTGGGCGAGATCGATCAGGACCTGGTGAAGGGCGCACTTGCCGGCGAACACTTCCAGGAGTACTTCTTTGCCAACGCAACCGACGAGGCCATCATCGCCAAGGTCAAGGAGATTCTGGGCCTCTAATCGCACGACTCATTGCAGCTAACGCAAGCGGCGGTCGACCCACGTACGGGACGACCGCCGCTTTTTGCTATCTACCGACTGACGCCGCGGGGATAGGCCTCACATGCACCAAGGGGTTGACTAGAGCTCGCAGGCAACCCTGTAACCGTCGCCGATGGCATCGCGAATGTTGCCGCACTTGTTGGCGTCGCCCAGCACGTGGGTGGTAACACCGGCTGCAGCCAGGTCGTCGGCCAGCTTGGTATTGGGACGATAGCCCATGGCAAGCACCAGCGTATCGGCACCGGTGATGGTGTGGACCTCGCCGTCCTTTTCGTAGCTGATGGTATCCTCAGTGATCTCGGTCACCTTGGCCTCGGTCAGCACGTGGACGCCCTTGGAGAGCATGCGCGTGATGAGCACCGCGCGGCCGGCGCCGCCCTCGTTGGCGGCGAGCGTCTTGGTCATCTCGATGACGGTGACATCGCGATTGGCCGGCGACAGGTCGTTGACCAGCGGGGCCAGGTAATCGGCCGTCTCGCAGCCGACGGTGCCGCCGCCGACGATGACGATCTTCTTGCCCGGGAAAGCCTTGCCACCAAGCAGGTCGTCAGCCGTCATAACCTGCTTAAAGCCCTGCATGAAGGCCGGGGCGATGGGCTCGGCGCCATAAGCCAGGACGACCTCGTAGCCCGCGTAGTCACGCTGAATGTCCTCGGCAGTAAGCTCGGTGCCAAATACGCACTTCACGCCCGCCTCAGCAAGACGGCGATACTGGTACTTGATCACGCGGGTGAGCTCCTGCTTTGCCGGCGGAACGGCTGCGATGCGCATCTCGCCGCCCGGCTCATCCTGCTTGTCCACGAGTACCACGTTGTGGCCGCGCTTGGCGGCAATGAACGCCGCCTCCATGCCCGCAGGACCAGCGCCCACAACCAGTACGTTCTTGGCCTCGGCGGCAGGCTCGTAACCGGCCTCGTCGCGCTCAACATCGGGGTTGACGGTGCAGGAGATGCGCTTGCCGAACATGATGCCGTTCAGGCAGCGCAGGCAGCCAATGCAGGGGCGGATGTCATCGGCGTTGCCGGCAGCGGCCTTATTGCAGAACTCGGCATCGCACAGATTGGCGCGGCCCATCATGCAGATGTCGGCAGCGCCGTCCTCGATCAGCTCCTCGGCGATCCAGGCCTCGTTAATGCGACCGACGGTGGCGACGGGAATGTTGACGTGCTTTTTGATCTCGCGCGAGCAGGCGGCATGCGAGGCCTGCTGCGTACCGGCGGCGGGAATGGCAGAACCGCGCTTGATGGTGGTGCCGCCCGAGACATGAATCATGTCGACGCCGGCCTTCTCCAGGCGACGCGAGACGTAGATCATGTCGTTGAGGGTCAGACCGCCATCGGTGTACTCGTCGCCCGAGATGCGGACGTCGATGATAAAGTCCTTGCCGCAGCGCTCGCGAATCTCGGCGATGACCTCGAGCAGGAAGCGCATGCGGGCGTCGAGCGAGCCGCCGTACTCATCGGTACGCTTGTTATAGAGCGGGGTCAAAAAACCGCCGAGCATGCCGTGGGCATGCGCCGCATGGACCTCGACGCCATCGACGCCGGCCTTCTGCATACGCACGGCAGCGTCGCCAAACTGATACGTGAGCTCGTGGATCTCATCGACCGTGATGGGACGCGGTGCCTCGCGGGCGTAAGACGGGCCCACAAAGGACGGAGCGATCAGGCGCGGCGTACCCGGAATGTTAAAGGCCATGTAGGCGGGGTGGAAGAGCTGCGGCATGATCTTGCAGCCATACTCGTGGACGGCCGCGGCGAGTTTTTCCCAGCCAGGGATAAACGTGTCGTCGTAGCAGCACATGTCACCCGGCAGATAGGTATAGGTAGGCTCGACCGTCACGACCTCGGTGATGATGAGGCCCACGCCGCCCTTGGCGCGAGCACGGTAATGATCGACCAAGTCGTCGGTCACATAGCCATGATCGGCCAGGTTCGTGGACACCGGCGGCATAAAGACGCGATTCTTGATCTCGGTTGTACCGACCTTGATCGGGCTAAAGAGCATCGGATAGGCGGAGGACTCCATACAGGGTTCCTTTCATTTGAGCCGCTCGGCGGCAGTTGCTGACTTATCTATCGTACCAGCAACCGCACGGTACCCGACCGCACGCACTCCCCTGCCTACGTATCGACCCACAAAAAAGTTGCGGTGGAATACGGAGTAGATAAGGCCTTTGACAGCCAAGACAGTCCGTATTTCACCGCAACTGATGGGCGGGGTGGAATTGAGGGCTCAGATAGTCAGTCATGCCCTCATCCGCCACTCCCTCACCTACAGCGCGCCGTCCAGCATAAGGTTCACCTTAAGCACGTTGACCGTGGGCTCGCCGAAGACGCCCAGGAATCGGCCCTTGGTGCACGCGGCGATGATGTCGCGCACCTCGTCCTCACTTTTGCCCGTGGCCTTGGCAAGGCGCGGGACCTGGTACTCGGCGGCATCCGGAGAGATCTCCGGGTCGAGGCCGGACCCCGAACACGTCACCAGGTCAACGGGCACAGCGTCCATATCGGCATCGGGGTTGGCGGCGCGAATCTTCTTCACGCGCGCATCCACAAGCTGCCGATACTCCTCACTCGCCGGGGACAGGTTGGACGGGGCACCATACGCCATAAGCTCGCCGTCTTCGCCTTCGACAATTGACACGTTCTGGATACGACCCCACATGTGGGCTTCATCATCGAAGTTCTGGCCGATGAGCTCGGAACCCACAACCTTGCCGTCGACCTTGATGAGCGAACCGTTCGCCTGATACGGGAACACAACCTGGGCGATGCCGGTCACGACGAGCGTATAGCCCAGACCGCAGACAACGGTAAACAGCGCGAACACGCCCAGTGCGCGCGATGCAACACCTTTGAACATACAAACCTCCACTTACATAATGCCGCAGAAGGCGAGCAGCATGTCGATGAGCTTGATGAATACGAACGGGGCAACGATGCCGCCCAGACCCCACACGAGCAGGTTGTGGGTCAGCAGCTGTCCGGACGGGACCTCGCGGTACTTAACGCCCTTCAGCGCGGCCGGGATCAGCGCGACGATAACGAGCGCGTTATAGATGATGGCCGAAAGAACCGCGGACAGCGGACTTGCCAGACCGAGGATGTTGAGCGCGCCAAGGCCCGGGTAGATCGGCGAGAACAGGGCCGGGATGATAGCGAAGTACTTCGCCATGTCGTTGGCCACCGAGAAGGTCGTGAGCGAACCGCGGGTCATGAGCAGCTGCTTGCCAATACGCACGACCTCGATGAGCTTGGTGGGGCTGGAGTCGAGGTCGACCATGTTGCCGGCCTCCTTGGCAGCCTGGGTGCCCGTGTTCATGGCCACGGCGACGTCGGCCTGGGCCAGAGCGGGCGCATCGTTGGTGCCGTCGCCGGTCATGGCGACCAGGTGGCCCTCACGCTGGAACTCGCGGATCTTCTCGAGCTTGCCTTCAGGAGTGGCCTCGGCCAGGAAGTCGTCAACGCCGGCCTCGGCGGCGATTGCCGCGGCGGTGAGCGGGTTATCGCCCGTCACCATGATGGTCTTGATGCCCATCTTGCGCAGGTCGGCGAACTTCTCCTTAACGCCGGACTTGATGATGTCCTTGAGGTACACAACGCCCAGCACGCGGCAGTTCTTGGTCACGACCAGCGGGGTGCCGCCGGCCTTGGCGATGCGCTCGACGGCCTCGTCGCACTCCTGGGAGAACACGCCGCCGGCTGCCTCCACATAGGTGCGCACGGAATCGGCAGCGCCCTTGCGGATCTCATTGCCCTCGTAGTTCACGCCGGACATACGCGTTGCCGCGGTGAACGGGATGAACTCCATACCCTTATCCTCAAGCGTGCGGCCGCGCAGACCGAACTGCTCCTTGGCGAGCACGACGATGGAACGGCCTTCGGGGGTCTCGTCGGCCAGCGAGGAAAGCTGGGCGGCATCGGCCAGCTCCGCGGGATCGATGCCGTCGACCGGGATGAACTCGGCGGCTTGGCGGTTACCCAGGGTGATGGTGCCGGTCTTGTCGAGCATGAGGATGTCGACGTCGCCGGCGGCCTCGATGGCGCGGCCGGACATGACCAGCACGTTGGCCTCGTTCAGACGGCTCATGCCGGCGATGCCGATGGCGGAAAGAAGGGCACCGATGGTAGTGGGAGCCAGGCACACGAGCAGCGCCACGAGCGTGGTCACGGCCGTGGGGTTGTCTATGTCGTTAAGACCGACCGAGAGGCAGGAGTAACAATACAGGGCCAGCGTGACCAGGATAAAGACGATGGAGAGGGCCACCAGGAAGATCTCCAGAGCGATCTCGTTAGGGGTCTTCTTGCGCGCGGCACCCTCGACCATCGCGATCATCTTGTCCAGGAAGCTTTGGCCGGGCTCACTGGAGATCTTGACGATGATCCAGTCGGACAGCACCGTGGTACCGCCGGTAACGGCAGAGCGGTCGCCGCCAGCCTCGCGGACCACGGGGGCGGACTCGCCGGTGATGGCGGACTCGTCAACGGAGGCAGCGCCCTCGATGACGTCGCCGTCGCCGGGAATCTGCTCGCCGGCGCGTACGATCACCAGGTCGCCGCGCGTGAGCTCGGTGCCAGGAACGACGGTGAAGTGCTCCTTGTCCTCAACGGACTCGATGCGATGGGCCTCGACATCCTTCTTGGCCGCACGCAGGGAATCGGCCTGGGCCTTACCGCGGCCCTCGGCAAGCGCCTCGGCGAAGTTCGAGAACAAGTCGGTGAGCCACAGGATGACCGCGATGGCGACCACATAGTAGGTGGGCACACCCGCGTCCTGCACACCGAAGATGGAAGCGGCGGCCAGGACGGAGGTCATGACGGCGGAAAGCCACACCAGGAACATGACCGGGTTTTGAATCTGGACGCGAGGATCCAGTTTGGCAAACGAGTCGCGGACCGCGCGGCCCATCATGTCTTTTTGCATAGTCATAAATCTGCGCCCTCCTTTACGCAATCATCTGGAAGAACTCGGCAACGGGGCCAAGCGCCAGGGCTGGGAAGAAGCTCAGGGCACCGATCAGCAGAACGATGAACACGAGCAGGAATACGAACATGCCGTTGGTGGTAGACAGGGTACCGGCGCTCTCGGCGACCTTACCCTTCTTGGCCAGCGAGCCGGCGATAGCCAGCGTACCGATGATGGGCATGAAGCGGGCGAACAGCATCTCGAGGCCGAGCATGACGTTGATCCAGGGAATGTTGCAGTTCATGCCTGCAAACGCCGAGCCGTTGTTGCCGCCGCATGAGGTGAAGGCATACAGCACCTCAGAGAAGCCGTGCGCGCCACCATTGTTGAGCTGGTCGGCAAGACCGGGCACCATGCAGGCGATGGCCGAGCACACCAGAATGGCAAACGGAGTTGCCAGGCACAGGACAACTGCCCAGCGCATCTCGCCCGGCTCGATCTTCTTGCCTAGGAACTCAGGCGTGCGTCCGACCATGAGGCCGGCGATGAACACCGTGAGGATGGCGAAGCCGATCATGCCGTACAGGCCGCAGCCCACGC
>CABQNA010000014.1 GCA_902465425.1 uncultured Collinsella sp. | reverse complement strand
CGTAGTGATCGAAAACGGCCACGTCAGCGGGCGCAAACTGGGTGACGGCCCCAGCCATATTGTGTTTGAGTCCATGCACGAGGGCACCACCGACGTGCACGACCGCGAGCCATACCTCACCAAAACCACCGATGGCAAGCTGCTCAAGTCCTCGACCATCTTTATCCGCAACGACGAGGGCAAGCCCGTCGGCATTTTGGGCATCAACTTTGACATTACGCTTATGAAGGCTTTTGAGCGTTCGCTCGACGCCTTTACCGGCACCGGCGGCACGGGCTATACCGAGCCCGAGCCCATTACCAAGAACATCGGCGACCTGCTCGAGGACCTGCTGCACGAGTGCGAGCAGTTTGTGGGCAAGCCCGCGGCACTCATGACCAAAGACGAGCGCATTCGTGCCATTGGCTACCTCGACCGTCGCGGTGCCTTCCTCATTTCCAAGTCGAGCGAGCGCGCCTGCGAGTTCTTTGGCATCTCCAAGTACAGCTTCTATAGCTACCTCAATGAGGCCAAGGCGGCGGCCGGCGACAAGTAGGCACTCGCCTGGATTGCCCCTCCCCTTTTGGGCGCGAGTTCTGGAAAGCACGAATCCAAGACCGAGCCGCTTGGAAAGTTCCATATAATCGATGTCATTAGTATTTCGAAAGGATGGGACAGAATGGCGTTGAGCAAGGCATCATGCACCGGTCGCGGATTGATTCCGGCAATTGGTGGACATGTGCACCACATGTTCGATGAGAGTGAAGACGACCTGTTTTCGCTGAGCCTTGACGACGTGATGAATGATCGCCCGTGGACCGCCGACGAACTCATGAGCGGCGGGGCTCGCCCGTCAAACCCCAATCCCGCACTTGCGCCTAAGCCCGTATCTGCGCCGACTCCTGCGCAGTCGGCTGTTTCGACGCCCGCGCCTACGCCCGCACCCACTTCGGCGCCCACGCCCGCTCCCCGCCCCGCAAGCGACCCGTCCGAGACGGCGGCATTTCTCGCTGCAGCGACGCAGGGCAAATCGGCCGACAGCACCGTTATGTATAACGCCCAGCAGTTGCCCGTTCCTGCGGCGCGCAAGCCTCCGGTCACAAGGCTCGATGAGCCCGTTGCCCATCAGGTTACCCACGATTCCTGGGCTGCAGCCGATCTGGATGAGACCTCTACCGGCATGCCGGCGCTCGATGTTCCAGTTAACCCGCTTTTTGCCGCCAACACGAGCGCCGCGGACTATGAGGGCGGTGCGGCATATTCCGATTATTCCGATGGCTATGCTGGCAACGGTCGCATCGAGACCGAGGATTATGGCACCGCATCGAGCGATTATCTCAACGATCCGTACGCTGCCACGCCCGCACCGGAATATGACCCGGAGGCCGCGTCCGCGCCGGCGTATACCAAAAGCACGGGCGAAGAGCGCTTCGCCGATTATTACGCCGAGGAAAAGGCGCTGCGTTTCTCGGAATTTCCGCAGGCAGTCAAGGTTGCCTTTATCGCCATTATCATTGCCCTGCTCGGTGTCATTGCGTTTGAGGGATTCCAGCTGTTCCGCGGCCCCACCCAAGCGGAGTCGGAGACCCAGCAAAAAGAGGACGATAACCAGTACCTGGACATCAACACCCTCAAGGGCGACCCCAACGACGAGGACGACGAGTAACAGATGCCGAAAACTGAGGGCCGTAAACCAAATCAAGCGACTCGCGGGATCGTGGGGGCGTAGACGGGCGAATGGGCCATCGACGATTTTGAGCTGGCAAGGGCCGGGAATTAGATTCCTGGCCTTTAACCTAGCACTGCTTTATAAGATCGAGCACCGCAGGAATGTCATCGGCATTCCGAAGCGCAACGTAAGTGGGTAAGCCCGGGCCAAATCCACCCTGCGTACGCTTGTCCTGGCACATGTCCTCTGGATCCGTTAGATCATCCACACTCTTTGCCAAGCCAACGGCAATCCAACCACCGTTGCTGGTCCTGCCTTCTAACACGGCATGCAGTTTTCGCTTGCCCGACCTGAAGCCTACATAGTACTTAGCTATGTAGGACTCCCACGAAGGGTTACCACTCAGAACGGACTCGCGCACCTCATCGAAAAGCTTCTGGTTGAGTCCACCTTCGGCAAAGGTGGGGTGATTCTCCTGCAGAGTCCAGATAGGAGCCTCGTCAGACTCCCCGCGAGAGGGGCGATACTTGTCGACGACATCTGCCGGAAGGTCGGGATATTTCCATATCTCACACGCCTCTTTCGCCAGCTCGTCCGCGCGCTGTCCAATCTCTTCCTCACCCCATTTTTCATGCGAGGCGATCGACTTGTTCAGGTAGAGCGGACTGCACTTAAGCCCCACGTCAGGAAGATTGAGCTTGTCCGAGAACGACCGGTTTGAGTACTCCTGGTTGTAGCCCGTCAGCGTTAGATTTCCCAAGTTGTTGCACAGCCTGTCGTGGATGTCTTCCCAGTTCTCGCCAAGCGATTCCTTCCAGCCGTGCACATCATCGATCGTTTGGGGCATGACATGCTCGATCTGGTAATTGTCAGCCGAGATGGGCTCCTTCGGGTGGTGCCAGTTCTCCATGCGCTCCAGGTAATAGCGCTTTTTGGAGAAGCGGTTGTAACAGTCGCGCGTCTTAAACTCCTCGACAAAATGCTCGTCTGTCGGGAAGTACGCAGTCATACCGCCGCTATGGATAAGGAGCATCGCCGTAACGTACTCCTCTATATCGTCCTGCTGCTCGAGATTGCGATACATGCCGGCAAAGAAATTATTTAGACCCGTGGTAAGCCTGCCGCAAACCGCCCGCCTGAACAGGAACGACTCGATAGTCTCGCAGATACGCAGAAACGCATTGCGGTCTAGCCCATTCCCCTCGTAAACCGAGTAAAGCAACATTAAGAGGGGCCTTATCTGCTTCACGTCGAGGCTTACGATTCTGCCGAACACTCGGCGTAGTCCGTCGTCCTTCTCCTTACCAAGGAACAGACTGGCGTATCTATGCGCATACCCACGCAGCTCCTTAAGCAAGCCCTCGGTGTCACCATCGTAGTCGTCGGCGAAATAGCGCTTAAACTCGTAGTAGGCCTCGTTCTCCTTCGGCATCCTATTGGGAACTTTAAGCCACAGCCAGTACCAGATAAATGCATTGAACTCGTCCTCGCCGCCTTTTCCGAACAAGCACTCGAGTGGATGCCAGTAACCCTCATAAAGCTTGGTCTGTTCGTCGTTGGGAAGCGACATTAGAACGTAGTTACGGATGAGGTCAATGGGCGTGAGCGGCTTGCCCTTGGAGTTCATGGACTCAAATATGAGCTGGGCATTATCAACACCAGCGGTGAGCTTAGTGTCGATGACCTGCACGCGGTTTAGCCCCGCCCAAAGCCTTGCAGGGTCGAATGATTTCCCGTGCATCTTTTCATGGAAGAACGCATGGTTCTCGACAATGCGATCCGATTTTCATCTGGCGCGGGAGACCCAGACACGATGGAGAACAGCGTCTCTTTATCGTCCTGCGAAAGCACCAGCTTGTAGCGCGCCAGACCGTTGTAGTCATCATCATTAAAGAGGTAGTTCTTCCGCAGCGCTGAGATCTTGAGGTCTCCAAGGAAGCCGGCCTTATCGGGATTACCCTCCAGATAGTCAGCCAAGGCAGCAATCATCAACGAAAACGTCGTCATGCGCTGCTGCCCGTCAATCAGAAGCACGCGCGAAATACTCGTGGCAGAGCTCTCGGACTCGGGGATATAGAGCATCGACCCCACGAAGTGCGATACGCCATCACGACCCGCTCGCATGACGTCATCCCAAAGCACCTCACACTCTTTTACACTCCACGAGTAAACTCGCTGGTAAACGGGAATGACGAACTGCATCTTCGCCACGCCCATAAGGTCGAGTAGATTTGCCTCGGTTGCTTTCATTTGCGATTGTCCCCTTTCTTGTTTACGCCGCTTGCGGTCAGTCCTCCACTGAACGAAAGGCGCCAAAGACCAGAGCATCGAAGCACTGGAGCAACCGGGATGCTCATATCGTTAGATTCTACAACGAAAGCAAACACTTACGCCGTCATGGTGGCGCGCGATCGCTGCACGCCACTCCCCAAAATCATACGATGTCAAAAGACTGACACTTGTGTATGCCTTTTGACATTGCCACAGTCTTACGGGCTTCTTGTCTCATATGCCAAGAGCGGATATCTAGATCGCTGCCTCTCCCGCCCAAAGGAGCTCGACAAGAACTGATCGAAGGGCAACTCAGACATCGAGCAAGTCGCCGACCTGCACTCAGCCTCGACAAGTGGCATCGAACACAAGCTCACCGGCATAAAGCTTGCGTTAACACCAAAACACGTTGCCGCGTCACTCAAAGAGACGCGCCCGTGGCTGCCCACGTCCATGATCGAGGTGTAAAACGCCTGCAGGTCGGCCCAGTCCGTAGGAAATGCGGAAAGGTCGATGTGTTTTGCCTGACACTCGGTCAAAAGCTGTCGACGATCCGCTCCGCTCCAGCAAACCACCTGGGCGGAGTAGCGACCAATCCAATCGCTGAGCCTTTTGATCACCGCATAGAGCGGATCGGCCATCGCAGTGTCCACAGCCGATATCCCCGTAAGCTCGCGGACGGGAAACGCAACGCCTTCGGTAAATTCCGTCTGCACAAACTGCGAGAACTCGCCCATAACGTTGCCGTGGTAATCGAGCTTGACGGCGCCGACCTCGATAATCTCATTGCGCAGTCCACGGCGCTGGCGCTGCTTTGGCACCGGCGCAAACTCAAAGTCCAGCACAATCTGGCGCGCAAAGTTCGTCGTATCGATAGCCGAGATACCCGGCGTCTTTTCAACTGACACGGTTAGGGCCTTTCTCCGTTGCCTGCCGCTTGCTACATAGGCGGCTACATTGCCGTAAGGATAGGTGGCCGCGCGGACATGAAAGCTGGGCGCAATACCATGCGCCAGGCACACGCCATGCAGACGGCCCCAAGAGAGTTGCCCGCTCTATTCAAATGCATGAAAAAGATTTAGGCCCGGTGACTTGAATCAGCGGTCATCCCGAGCCCATCAATATGCAGTGTACCTACAGAGGGCTGGTTAATCAAACGGGCTTTCGGTGACGAAGACCTGCGCGTCTATCCCCAATCGCCCAGCGTCGTCTTCTGCCGCCCTTACGAAAGGCTGCTATTCGAGGGAATCACGTTGCTGTTATTATCGAACATATATTCGTATTTATGACCGCGCTTTGATAGAATGGCAGTTGTTGACGGCAGTTCCATGTGCCGGGCAGCGCCCTCCATGCGACGGGAGGTGATGCCCATGACCGATCTGATTGATTTCGTGAAGCTCCTGACCGCTTTGGTCTCGCTCCTCACGGCGCTTATCGGACTTTCCGAGGCACTTAAGCAGCGTACGAAGCAAAAGAAGAGGGGTCGACGCCGTTAAGGCATTGACCCCTTGGACTAAGTAACGGCGCTGCCCAGCTATCACCCTTGGGCTGCCGTCGACTTTATTCTACCCACGGTTGCCAGGTTTAACAAATGAATTTTCAGTAATGGAGCCTCGGAGCCCGCTCGCTCAACCACCTGGCCATCGGATTAGCCGGATTCTGGGACACGCCTTCCGTCCCAGGCCTCTACCGGAAAATGCGTCCCACCCTGAGGCTCGATTCCGGGACACGGTTTCCGTTTGAAGCCCCGATGGGAAAGCGTGTCCCGTTCCGAGAGCTCATTCCTGGATGCAGTTTCCGCTAGAGATGCCACCGGGAAAGCGTATCCCGTTTTGGAGCCAAATTCCGGGTCGTAGTTTCCGCCTGAGGGCCGATCCGGAAACGGCATCCCATTCTGAAGCCGAAATCTGGAACGCACTTTCCGCCAAAGGTCGCAAAAGGAAAGCACATCCCATTCCCAGCATCAAATCAGGACGCGCTTCATTATCCCCGCCCTCACATCTCGGCAAACGAGATCAGCTTGACGTCCCCCCTACTCTCCGCGGCATCCCGACATCCCTGCGTAAAGCCGCTTTTTGAGAAAAGCGCATAGCTTTTATGCTGCCGCCTAAAGAGCTCGCTTCGGTGCACGAGCTTTTGCAGCACGTCCTCACCCACCGGCTCATTGCGCCATTTACACTCGCAGAAAAGTGCCGCGCCCTCGCCGTCGTCGACAATCAAGTCGATTTCTTCCTGCGTGCGCGTCCGATTGTCCGTTCCCCACCAACGGCCCACCGTCGCCGGCACCACATCGAGCTCGCCCGCGCGCGCAAGCTCATACACGTACTGCTTGCAAATGAGCTCAAATACCACGCCCATATAGTCGGATAAGTGCGGACCGATGCGTCCGTACGCCATCTCGGCCATGCCGTTTTGAATCAGCCCGATGTTCTGTGGCACAAACCGGTACCAGAACCTAAACATCTGATCGCAAAGTTGATACACGGCCCGTTTGTTGCTCGTCTCGTTGAGCGGCAACTCGCGCTCGACGATGCCGAGCGACGCCAGCTTATCCACATAGCTCTTTACGTTGCTCGCAGGGATTCCCGTAGAGCTCGCAATCTCCGAGATCCTCGAGCGTCCATGGGCAATTGCCTGCGCGATCGCATCATATTGCTCGGGATTGCGGCACTCTTGCAATAGCAGGTTACTCGGCTCCTCAAAGAGATAGCCCGTAGGAGTAAGAAAAAGACGTTTGATGTTATCCTCGAGCGGTGCGGCAGGATCGACTTTCTCGATATATGCAGGAATGCCGCCCATCATGCCGTAGCAAACCGCAGCGTCTTCGCGACCCATGCTATGCCACAGGCCGAGGGTCGTCGTAAAATCGAGCGGCATGATCTTAAACTGGGCCGTACGCCTACCGTATAGTGGGCTCTCGTAGCCCAATACCTGTTCCTCCATAAACGAAAGAGACGAGCCGCACAGGATCAGCATGAGCCTGGTCTCTTTGTACAGGTGATCAATCTTGTCTTGCAGCAACGAGCTGATCTCGGGATTCGATTGGGCGAGATAGGGATACTCGTCAATCACGACAATCAAACGTTCCGCGCGAGCCATGGTGGCCAATGCATCGAACGCTTCGTCAAAACTACGAAACGACACGCCTGCAGCACCAACCGAGCCTGCAAGTATCGCCTGGCTAAAGCCGTGCAGGTTTGCCTCCGCATTGGTACGACGAGCTTGAAAGTAAATAGCCTTCTTGCCTTGGATGAACTCTGTGATAAGGCGCGTTTTACCCACGCGACGACGGCCGTAAATCACAGGCATCTCAAAGGAGCCCGTGCCATACAGTCGATTGAGCTCGGACATTTCCACTGTTCTTCCGATAAACATAGGGCCATCCTTCCTTTACGTTATAGCTAGCTATATTGTACCTTCCTATAATATAGCTAGCTATAACGTAATTCGACAAGCGGCGCACGAAAAGGGGCGATACACCGCCGCACGTGGACCGTTCCGGAAAATGTATCCCGTTCTGGTGCAAAAAACTGGGCCGTAGCTTCCGCCAAACATGCCATCCGGAAAGTGCGTCCCACCCCGAGGCTCGATTCCGGGACGCAGTTTCCGTTTGAGGCCCGATCTGGAAACGGCATCCCACTCTGAGGCCGAAATCTGGGATGTAGTTTCCGCTTGAAGGGCGATCCGGAAAGCGCGCCCCATTCTGCGGCTCGATTCCGGGACACAGTTTCCGCAGATACAAGGCGACAGTCCGCCGCCCTTATCACATGCCTTCAAATATGCGATCCAGAAACACAAAACAGCAGATAGAATGCTCTTTTTCAAAAAGTACACGTCTCGAAACTTACCAAGACTTCATATCCAGCTACCGTTCACGGTCGCCGATTACCGCCCACCGATTCAAACAAGAAATATGTCGCCAAAAGCAGGTCATCTACCTGCATGGTTAGATTTTGGTCAGCTTTTGGTCAGCTGAGCGGCAAGTTCCAGCTGATACGTTTTTGCTACCCAAAAGGAGGCGGTAGCTCATGACCCATTGCAATGACCAGCTCATCGACCAACTGCTCACTCAAGCCGAACAAGAGGGGCGCTGTCTGATTCCCCCGAGCACGGCGATCCGAAAAGCGCTCCTTCGGCGCACCGGCGGCACGGTTGTCTCGCCCATGTCGGGGTTGTTTGCGCGAAAAACGCGCTGGGATGAACTCAACCGAGCGCAACGCCATTGCGAGATTATCCGCGCCCTTGCGATCATCCATCCCGATTGGACGTTCTGCTCGTTTTCGGCAGCTTGCCTGCTGGGGCTCGAGGCCTCGTGGCGGCACCTGAATGTTGTGCATGTCTGCAGCTCGACAAAGCCGTCGGCTCGTCCGGGCGCACATATTCAGCGGCACCAGATTGAGCCGGCCGGAGCAATACGCAGAGCCGGCATATCGGTAACGCCGCCCAACCAAACGGCCACAGATTGCCTGCTGCAAACTGGTTTTGCCGACGGCATGCCCATTGCCGATTCGGCGATCTCAAAGCTCGTCCTTGTGCGGGAACAGCTGATGGAGGCCGTCGAGCAACGAGCAACTGCCCGCAATGGTCACGCGATTCGTACGGCTCTCACAACGCTTCGATATGCCGACGCCCGCGCCGAGAGCGGCGGGGAATCGGTCGCCCGAGCCGTCATGATCGAGACGGGCTTTGCGCCCGATTGGCTTCAATACGAGCTGACGGACCCCTTCAATTCGGCCAAGCCCATACGAACGGACTTTGCCTGGGAGCGCCAGGCGCGGGAACTCACGCTGGGCGAGCTCGACGGGCTCATCAAATATACCGACCAGACCATGCTGGCCGGACGCACCACCGCCGAGGCGCTCGTTGCCGAACGACAGCGCGAGGCGCACCTATCGCTCTACGGTCACCCTCTGCTGCGCTTTACCATCAGCGAGGTCCGCTCGGCAGGAGTGCTCGCCAAAAAGCTACAGACGGCAGGCATCCGGCAGACCGCGCTGCCGACATGGCTCAACGAGGTGGACCTGTAGGAGCTGTTGAGCTTATGCCCGCCTGCCCATCAAACTGGGGCACACTTTCCAGTTGGCGGCACCGCGGAAACCATATCTCAGATTGAGTGCTCAGAATGGGATGCGCCTTCCATATGGCATACCTAGCGGAAACCGTGTCCCGGAATCAAGGCCCAGAACGGGACACGCTTTCCGGCTGAAGCGCCCAGCGGAAACTACATCCCGGAATAGACGCTCAAACTGGGACGCAATTTCCGCTGAGGTTCCATCCGGAAACTGTGTCCCACTCCGAGCGTCAATTCTGGGATGAACTTTCCGCCAGAGGGTTCAGCCGGAAACGGCATCCCACTCTGAAGCGAAATTCTGGGACGCAGTTTCCGCATGCGGAGGCGCTCCAAACAAAAGGCCCCGACTCGCGATGGAGCCGGGGCCAAAGGCGCAGCATATGCAGTTGATGTTGAGTGCGAACAGCTCGTCAGCAATGGCCGCCCGCGCTCTACCCTACCCGCGGTTGCGGACGCGGCTGTAGGGCGTATCCACCATGGGCAGATTTGGACGCAGCTTGCCGTCAAACGCGCGGTAGGCGTTCTGTACGGCGGGCGCCGTGGGAATCGTTGCGATCTCGCCGATGCCCTTGCCGCCATATGCCACGGGCAGCAGCTCGTCCTTCTCCACGTAGATGGCATGGATATCCGGAATCTCGGGCGCACGGAACAGCCCGAGCGTACCGTACCTTGCCTGGGGTACACAGTCCTTGAGCGGCCAGTCCTCGGTAAGCGCATAGCCCATACCCATGAGCACGCCGCCTTCGATCTGACCCTGGATGGAGATGGGGTTGACCACCTTGCCGGAATCATGTGCGGCATAGACCTCGCTCACGCGGCCGTCATCATCCAGAATGACCACATGTGTGGCAAAACCGTAGCAGATGTGGCTCTTGGGGTTGGGAACGTCGGCGCCCAGCTTGTCGGTCGGCTCCAGATACACGTAGCCAAACTCGCAGCCCTCGAGCGCCTTGATGGCGGTCGCGGGATCCTGAGGATGCATACCCTGGCCGGCGACGAGTTCCTGCGTGCGCAGCTGGTAGGCGCGGCCGTCGTCGTACTCGATCTTGATGCCGTCGCCATGCGCGTTCACGGGAGCATCGGGCGCAGGCTTGCCGGCCTCGATGCCGACCATGGCATCGCGCAGCAGGAAGGCGGCACCGCGCACGGCCTCGCCGGTCACGACCGTCTGACGCGAGCCAGACGTGGTGCCGGAGTCGGGAGCGTTCTCGGTGGAGCACTCACCGTTGGCGATGCAGCGAAGCGGCAGACCGCATGCCTCGGCAACGTCCTGCAAAAAGACGGTGTTGCAGCCCTGGCCGATGTCGGATGTGGCGGCATAGACCACGGCGCGGCCATCCTCGACGCGAATCTTGCAACGGCCGGCATCGGGCAGGCCCACGCCCACGCCGGCGTTCTTCATGGCGCAGGCAATGCCGGCGTGGCCGGGATGCGCGTAGTAGGCATCCTTGACCTCGAGCAGCGTCTCCTTCAGCGCCGTGGAGCAGTCGGCAATCTGACCGTTGGGCAGAATCTCGCCCGGCTCGATGGCGTTGCGGTAGCGAATCTCCCACGGATCCAGGCCGACCTTCTCTGCCAGCAGGTCGATCAGGCTCTCGAGCGCAAACTCGGACTGGCACACGCCAAAGCCGCGGTACGCACCGGCGGGCGGGTTATTGGTGTAGTAGCCAAAACCGCGAATGTCGGTGTTCTGGTACTTGTAGGGGCCGACGGCATGCGTGCAGGCGCGCTCGAGCACCGGGCCGCACAGCGATGCGTAGGCGCCGGTATCAAAATTGATCTCGCAATCCAGACCGGTAAAGTTGCCCTCGGCGTCGCAACCCAGCGTAAAGGTGCCGTCCATGGCGTGGCGCTTGGGATGGAAAGCGAGCGACTCGGCACGAGTGAGCTTGCACTTCACAGGACGCTGGAACTTATATGCGGCGAGCGCGGCCAGATGCTGGATGGACACGTCCTCCTTGCCGCCAAAGCCGCCACCCACAAGCATGGTCTCGACGACCACACGCTCGGGTTCGTTGTCCCAGCCAAACATGTGGGCACACTCTTTGCGCGTGTCGTAGGCACCCTGGTCGGTCGACTGCACCTTGACGCCGTTCTTGTACGGGAAGGCGACGGCGCACTCGGGCTCCAAGAAGGCATGCTCGGTAAAGGGCGTGGTAAAGCGCTGCGTTACGGTAAACGCGCTCTCTGCCAGCGCCTTGGCGGCGTCGCCGCGCGTCACGTGACGGCTCTGGCACACGTTGTCCTTGAGCTCCACCGTGTTGCCAAAGGCAAAGAAGCTGTCATGCAGGCGCGGGGCGTCGGCAGCCTTGGCCTCGACAATGTTACGCACGGGCTCCAGCGGCTCGTAATCGATCTTTACGAGCTTCTTGGCCTTCTCGAGTGTCGCTTCGTCCTCGGCAACCACCAGCACGATGGCGTCACCCACGCAGCGGGTGATATCGCCCTGGGCGATCATGACATCCCAGTCCTGGATAAGGTGGCCGACCTGGTTGACCGGCACGTCCTCGGCGCGCAGGATGCCCACCACACCGGGCAGGGCCTCGGCCTTGGAGGTGTCGATGGAGAGCACGCGGGCGCGCGGATACTTGGAGCGCACGGCGCTGGCATAGGTCAGGCCCGGCTGATCAAGCTCGTCGATGTCGTCAGGATACTTGCCCTCGCCGAGCACCTTCTTGCGCACGTCGATACGGAAGGCGCGCTTGCCCACGCCGTAGTCGTCGCCGCGCTCCAGGTCCTCGTCGATCTGCTTTTCGCCGCGGAGCACCGCAGCGGCCAGCGAGATGCCCTCGATAATCTTTTTGTAGCCGGTGCAGCGGCAGACGTTACCGCGAATGGCGTACTTGATCTGCTCCTCGGTGGGCTCGGGGTCCTCGGCGATGAGCGCTGCACCCGCCATGACCATGCCGGGAATGCAAAACCCGCACTGCACGGCGCCCACGGCGCCAAAGGCGTACACAAAGGCCTCGCGCACGTCCTCGGGCAGGCCCTCGACGGTCACAATGTTGCGGCCGGCGGCAAGAGCGGTGGTCAGCACGCACGCCTTGACGGCCGCACCGTCCACATGGATGGTGCAGGTACCGCAAGCACCTTCGGAGCAGCCGTCCTTGGCGGAATGGATATGCAGGTCGTCGCGCAGGTAGCGCAGCAGCGGTTTGTTTTGGGTCGTCGTGCGCTCGACGCCGTTAACGGTAAAAGTGAATTCCTGTGCCATGGTGATTCCCTTCTACACGCCGGCGGCGATGCCGGTGCGGTCGTGGATGGCGCCATGCGGGCAGACGACGGCGCACATGCCGCACGACAGGCAGTCCACGCCGTCGATATGGGCGCAGTTGTCCTCGATGCGGATAGCGCCGGCAGGGCACTTTTTAGCGCACATGCCGCAACCGATGCAGCTCGTGTCGCAGATCTTGCGGGCAATGGCGCCCTTATCGGTGTTGTTGCAGCGCACCAGGATATTCTGGTAGCCGGGGACGAAGGCAATCACGCGCTGCGGGCACGCCATGCCGCACAGGCCGCAGCCCGTGCACTTGGAGCGATCCACGCGGGCGATGCCATCGACCAGCGCAATGGCACCGTGGGGGCAGGCCGTGACGCAGGCGCCACAGCCAATGCAGCCTTCGCTGCAGCGGGCGTCGCCGCCTGCGGAGGCACAACCGCTTCCGCAGGCAACGTAGGCCACGTTATGTTGAATGGATTTGGCCATAAGAGACTCGCCTATTTCTTAAGAAGGTACGAATAGTTGTCGCGCACAGCCTTGATGGTCAGGCGGACGGCCTCGGGAAGACCGGTGTTGACAGCATCGACCGAGACGGTGCGGACCGTGCCGGCGACGCGAACCTTAAAGTGGTCCTCGTCCACGGCCAGGAAGCCCTCGTTCTCGGAGTTCTCCATGTCCTCCTCGCTCCAGAACAGGGTGAGCTTGTCCTTGTAGGGACGACCCTCCTGGTAGGGGCAGAACACGGCGCAGTTGCCGCACTCGTTGCACATGCCGTCGACATGGACGACCTGATGCTTGGCGAGACCCGGCACCTTAATTGCCACGTTGGCGCGATTGGGGCACACGTCGCAGCAGACCTCGCACACCGAGCCGCAGCCCAGGCAGCGGGTCTTGGTGCAGTTGCGCTTGTCGCGGCACAGCGACCCCTTGCGCTCGTAGCAGGTGTCCTCGCGGCCGGCCTGAGCATTCTGGTCGGCGTACTTGTTAAAGTCCACACCGGCGATGGCACGGGCGACCTCGGCGGCATCGGCGATAGCCTCGACCACGGTGGCAGGACCGCGACGGCAGTCGCCCGCAGCCCAGACGCCCTCGACGCCGGTGGAGGTGGCGGCAAGGCGGCCGCGACGGTCGTGCTCGACGCCCGCGGCATCGTACAGGCTGGCATCGATGCCCTCGCCCACGGCGCAGATCACCGTGGTGGCGGAAAGCTCGACGGTCTCGCCCGTGGCGACGGGGCTGCGACGGCCGCTTGCATCCGGCTCGCCAAGCTCCATAACGTCGCAGGTCAGCACGGCACCGTTGAGCGCCTTGGGCGCCAGCAGCTCGCAGAACTCAACGCCGTCGGCAAGAGCAAGATCAAGCTCTTCCTCGTCAGCGGGCATCTGCTTCTTGGTGCGGCGATACACCAGGCGCACGCTCTTCACGCCGGCCAGGCGCTTGGCCACGCGGGCAGCATCCATGGCGGTGTTTCCGGCGCCAATGACCACGACGTCCTCGCCCAGCTCGAGCTTCTCGCCCTTCTTGGCGGCCTCGAGGAACTCCAGCACATCGAACTCGGCGCCCTCGCCCAAGCCCGCAGAGCCGGGCATCCAGGCACCGGTGGCCACGACCACGTCGGTAAAGCCCTGGGCCTTGAGCTCGTCAATGGAATCCACGCGAGCGTTGAGCTGCACCTTGGCGCCAAAGGCCAAGCAGAGCTCGGCATCGTGGGAGATATCGTCGCTGGCGATACGGAACTCGGGGATCACGTGACGGACCACGCCGCCGAGCGAATCGCGGGCCTCAAAGATGGTGACGGGCACGCCGGCACGCGTCAGGAAGAACGCCGTCGCCAGGCCGGCCGGGCCGCCGCCGATAACGGCAACATTGCGCTCGCCGTCGTTTGCGATGGCCTGGGCGCGCAGCTTGGGCAGCACGGCGGTCATGGCCTCGCGGGCGGCCTTGAGCTTGCTGGCGCGGATCTGGGCGCCCTCGGGCTCGTAAAATGCACGCTCGCAGGCACGGCCGCAGGGATGCGGGCAGATGGTGCCGGTGATAAACGGCAGGGCGTTGCGCTCGATGATGATGTTGAGCGCGTCCTCGAAGCGGCCCTCGTCAACAGCCGCCAGATAGGCGGGAATATCCTGCTGGATGGGGCAGCTCGTGCGGCACGGCGTGGTAAAGCAGTCGGAAAGCGGGCTCTTGCCGGCGACCTTGCGGTCGGGCAGCGGGCGCAGCGGCTTCTTGTAGAGCGGGTTGGTGAGCGAGTCGGTCTGGATCGCAGTCGCGGCCTCGAGAGAGACGCCCTCAAACGGCTTGCCGTCCAGGTCGGCAAACTCGCCGGCCATCTGGCTAAAGCGCTCGTAGCCACCGGGCTTGAGCACGTCGGTCGCCAAGGTAACGGGCCAAATGCCGGCATCGTACAGAGCACGGATGTTGTAGACCGTGGCACCGCCGGAGTAGCTGATACGCAGCTTACCATCGAACTGCTCGGTAATGCGACGGGCGGCCTCGATGGTCAGCGAGAACAGCGAACGGCCGGACATGTACATCTCGGTGGAGGGCAACTCGTCCCTGGTCACGTCGACGGGGAAGGTATTGGTGAGCTTGACGCCAAACTCCAGGCCGTGCTCGGCGCACAGGGCAATCAGGCGCTCGAACATGGGCACGGCGTCGGCCCACTGCAGGTCCTCGCGGAAGTGTGTGTCATCGAAGACGATGTAGTCAAAG
>CABQNA010000013.1 GCA_902465425.1 uncultured Collinsella sp. | reverse complement strand
CCTTCGCGGCCAACATCTGCTGCTTCGACGGCGCCGGCAAGGGCCAGGCTGCCAAGCTCGCCAACCAGGTGTCGCTGGGCGCCTGCATGGTCGGCATGGCAGACGCCATGGCATTTGCCGAGCTGAGCGGCCTTGACCTGGAGAAGGCCCGTCAGATGATCCTGGGCGGCACCGGCAAGTCCGGCGCTATGGAGAGCCTGGCGCCCAAGGCGCTCGACGGCGACTACAAGCCTGGCTTTATGGTCGAGCACTTCATTAAGGATCTGCGCTTGGCACTCGCCTATGCCGACGACCGCGAGCTTGCGCTGCCCGGCGCCGACGTGGCCTTTACGCTCTACGACATGCTCGACGCCATCGGTGGTGCCAAGCTGGGCACCCAGGCCATCACAGTCCTCTATAAGGAGGAGGCCGACGCCATCGCCGCCGGTCTGGACTGGTCGCAGTATCGTCCTGAGGAGCATGGCGCTCACGAGGACGGCTGCGGTTGCGGCGAGCACGGCGACGACCATGAGTGCGGTTGCGGTCACCATCACGGCGAGGACCACGAGTGCTGCGGCGGCCACGGCCATGACGACGGCCACGAGTGCTGCTGCGGCCACCATCACGGGGAGTAGCGCCCATGAGCTGGACGTTCGTGGTGCTAGCGCTGGTGCTCTTTCTCTTTGCGATCTACATTGGCTTTTTGTGCGGCCAGTGGGCCTGCGAAAAGCGCGTGATCACCAAGCGCGACTACTGGATTGCCAACTTTGCAGGCGCGGCGGCAGTCGTCCTGCTGATCTGGGTGTTCTCACTGTTCCCGCTGGTGCAGTTTGCGCCGATCGGCTGGCTCGGCGGCTTTATCGCCGGCCTTAAGATGAGCTTTGGCGAGTCCGTCGGTCCGTGGCGCAAGCACGACGAGGTCTTTAACGTCAACAAGGCTCACCGCGCCGCTGCCGACGCGGGCGACGCCGAGGAGCGTCGCCGTGCGCGTCGCAATGGTGCAGCCGACCGACAGCTCATCTCGGTCACCGATGACAGCAAGGGTGCTGGCAAGCACGCTAAGAAATAGTAAGAAGAGGTAACTATGGCAGAAAACAAAGACGAACAGCTCACCGACGAGGAGCTGGCACAGCTTCAGCTGGCAGAGGAGAACGAGAACGCCGTCGACCGTCTGGTCAAGGAGCTCGGCTGCCCCACGCGCCGCATCCGCCAGTTTGCCGCCCGCGTGCTGCACCTGCTTGCCGAGCGCGATCCGCAGCGCGTCGTGCCCTGCGTGCCCGCGCTGATCGAGGCGCTCGACCGCCCCGAGGCGCAGACCCGCTGGGAGGCCCTCGATGCCCTGACGGCGCTCGCTACCACCTGCCCCGAGCAGCTGGGCGATGCCTTTGAGGGCGCCGAGACTGCGCTGTTCGACGAGATCTCCTCCACGCTGCGCTATGCCGCCTTCCGCCTGCTGTGCGTGTGGGGTGCCACGAGCGTCGAGCGTTCGCGCGAGGCTTGGCCCATCCTGGACGAGGCCATCCAGTGCTACCACGGCGACCTTGAGTATCGCGACATGCTCGGTTGCCTGTACGAGTTTTGCCAGGGCGAGATCGACGCCGAGGTTGCCGAGAAGCTCGCGCTGCGCCTTAAGTTCGACGCCGAGAACGGCAAGGGCAGCTATCTCAAGGCCCGTTCGAGCGAGATTTGCGAAATGCTTGTTAAACGTTTTGGCCTGGATCTCTCCAAAAAGAAGAAGCGTGCTAGCGTTAAAAAATCTGACGACGCCGAAGACGAGGAGTAACAGATTATGGCGCACGATGTAGTCCTGATTCCCGGTGACGGTATCGGTCCCGAGATTACGCAGGCCATGCGCCGCGTGGTCGAGGCTACCGGTGTCCAGATCAATTGGAACGTCCAGGAGGCCGGTGCCGGCGTCATGGACGAGTTTGGCACGCCGCTGCCCCAGCACGTGCTCGATGCGGTCGCCGAGACCAAGGTTGCCATCAAGGGCCCCATCACCACACCGGTCGGCACGGGCTTCCGCAGCGTCAACGTGGCCCTGCGCAAGCACTTCGACCTGTATGCCTGCGTGCGCCCCTGCCTGTCGCAGCCGGGCGACGGCTCGCGCTTCCGCGACGTCGACCTGGTCATCGTGCGCGAGAACACCGAGGACCTCTACGCCGGCATCGAGTTCGATGAGGGCGCTGCCGAGGTCGAGGAGCTCTCGCAGCTTGTTGAGCGTTCGGGCCAAAAGACATTCGCCGGCGATTCCGCGATCTCGATCAAGCCGATCTCTATCGCCAAGAGCCGCCGCATTGTGGAGTATGCCTTTGAGTATGCCCGCCGCTGCGACCGCAAAAAGGTGACGGCCGTGCACAAGGCCAACATTATGAAGGCGACCGACGGCCTGTTCCTGCGCGTGGCGCGCGAGGTGGCCGCCAACTATCCTGATATCGAGTTCAACGACAAGATCGTCGACGCCACCTGCATGGGCCTGGTCCAGAACCCCAACGACTTCGATGTCCTGGTGCTGCCCAACCTGTACGGCGACATCGTGAGCGACCTGTGCGCCGGCCTGGTGGGCGGTCTGGGCATGGCCCCCGGCTCCAACATCGGTGCCGACTGCGCCATCTTTGAGGCTACGCACGGCTCCGCGCCCGATATCGCGGGCAAGGATATCGCCAACCCCACGGCCGAGATCCTCTCTGCTGCGATGATGCTCGATCACCTGGGCGAGAACGATGCTGCCAATCGCATTCGTGCCGCCGTATCTGCCACGCTCGACGAGGGCGAGCAGGTTACCGGTGACGTGCGTCGTGCCCAGACCGGCTCCGTTGAGGGCGCCGTGGGCACGCAGGCCTTTGCCGATGCCGTTATCGCGCACCTGGCCTAAGGTATGCACGCTGCAAACGCCTAAATAGTACTTAAGTGTTTGCGTATAACCTAAGAATCAATACGCCCGGCACTCTGTCGGGCGTATTCTATTGAAGACTATGTTTCCTAACAAGGAGTAACCGATATGGGTCTGATTCAAAAGAAGGACGAGAAGGACGAGATCGACGGCATTCAGATCATCGAGCGCGGCGAAGGCCCTGACGGTGATGAGGACGAGAAGATCGACCTGGTCGCCGGCACGTCTGCCGAACATATTGCCGCCGGCACGACCGCCGAGGAGGAGGACGCTCGCCTGGAGGCAAAGATCGCCGCGGATGCAGCTGACGAGAACCTCATGCCTGAGGAGCAGGATGAGGACAACGACTCCGACGTGGACGACCATGCATCCAAGCACAAGAAGACGATGATTGCCGCCTTTGTGGTCGCCGTTGTGATCGCTGCCGTGGTCGGCTTCTTTATCGGCAACGGTGGCTTTGGCGGCAAGGGCGTCGGCTCGGCGACCCTGACCGAGGACCAGCTCGATTCGACCGTGGCAAGCTATAGCTACAACGGCAAAAAGAGCGACATCACCGCGCGTGAGGCCATCGAGAGCCAGTACAGCCTCGACACCGTCAAGGACGACGACGGCAACTACACCGCTCCGTCTGCCGATGTTATCCTGTCCTACGTGCGCAACCAGATTCTGCTGGACGCTGCCGAGGACGAGGGCATTACCGTCTCTTCCAAGGAAATGAAGCAGTACGCCGAGGATTCCATCGGCACCTCCGACTACAAGACCATGGCCACGCAGTACGGCGTGTCCAAGGACCAGGCCAAGCAGATCGTCCGTCAGTCCGCGACGCTGCAGAAGCTCTACAAGAAGAAGGTGGGCGATAGCTCCGCAAGCATGCCGACCGCCCCGACTGAGCCTGCTGACGGCAACGAGGAGACCGCGAGCAAGGACTACGCCGACTACATCATCAACCTTGCCGGCGACGAGTGGGATAGCGAGAAGGGCACCTGGAAGGACGCCGATAGCACCTATGCCAAGGTCTTCGCTGACGATGCCTTTACGGCCGATAGCGCTACCTATAAGCAGGCCATGACCGCCTATTACACCGCCTACCAGCAGTATTCCTCGCAGGCCTCAGGCGCTAGCTCCAAGTGGACCGAGTATGCTAACGGCCTCTATGCCAAGGCCAACATCAGCATCTACGGTCTGTTTGCGTAAAGAGTTGCACGGCTCATCGAGCATCTAGCTGATAGAAAGCAAATTGCCCGCCAGCACGGAAGTCGTACTGGCGGGCTTTTTGCGTTGAGGGCGTGATTGGCGGCTTAATTATGGCTATTCATCTTTAAGCCCAAAAAGACTATCGGCTTTATCGTCGGATATATATTCCAGTACATCGCCTGGTTGGCAGTCGAGTGCCCGGCATATCGCGTCAAGAGTTGAAAAACGTATGGCAGAAACCTTGCCCGTCTTGATGCGCGACATATTGACCTGGGAGATGCCCACGCGTTCCGCAAGCTCTTTGGATGAGATCTTGCGTTCGGCAAGCATGCGGTCGAGCCGCAGAATAATCATGGATTCCCCCTAGAGCAGCTCGTCATCTTGTTTTTGCAGGATATACCCATAGCGGAAGATACTGGCAATCAGGCAAATTATCAGGCCTGCAAAGAGCATGGAGGGCTCGAATAGCTGGCCGACGAACGCATCCGTAAAGCTGCCACCAAATCCTGAGAGTATCATTCCCGTGATTACGGCACTAAGAAGCCTCACGACAACGCCGCCGATAAGGAATAAATGTCCTACTCGACGAAGTGTGTGGTTACATTCAAGGTCAAAGGGCCTGCCTTCCTTTTCAATGTTGAAGAAAAGCCTGCGCACGCTTATCGCGATGGTGAGCGCGAGGCATGTCATCAAGAGGCTCCCTATGGCAGTGTGACCATCGTGTGCGACGAGCATAAGTGGGGTCTGCGCATCGGTGCCGACGATAGCAAGGCACGGCCCTTCGCCGCCTTGAAGTTCTACGGATTGGAGACACGACCCTTGGGAGAGACTAGGCAATACGAGTAGAAGGTCAATCGCAATGACTGCGAGAAGTCCCAGAGCGAGCGCGGTGGTAATGCAGATTGTGGCCCATTTGCAGATGCGAGCGAGCTTCCTCAGTTTGGCTATCGTCTGTTCGCGGCTGATGGTTTCATTCGATATAGATGCGTTTCGATGGACCATGACCCCTCCAACCGGCGTTTTGGATGATACTTGTATCATATCAGAATTAACGACAAACGATAAATAATTACGGAACTGAGTAAGTAATGATTGAAAACGATTAACGTGACCTATTAGCTCATTTTGGATGCCGGAGTTTGGCGCGCGGGGGATGAGGGCAAATGCCAAAACTTCCCGTGATCGCACAAGTGCTTCGTTGGGCTTCTCTAATTCATCTGGGAAAACAACTGCAAACGATTGCAAGTAACCGGTGAACGGTCGAAAACTACCGTTCACCGATAATCTCAAAACTGGTTCTAACTGGTATTAAGTCAAAAAGACCAATTCACAAATCTTCACAATGACCTGCAATTTTTCTTTACGCTATTTTTAGCCGCCCTGCGTTGTTTAGACACAGGAAAAGTTCCGATCTTTTGCCAAAGCATTTCGAAACGATTTCAAAACCGCAGGTAGAAGTATTAACGAGCGGTAAACGGTCGATTTATCACCGTGAGCGGTGCAAAAACGTTTTACTGTATGAATCAACGAAAGAGACCTCTTCTGTGGTGATATAGTGACAACAACACGTCACGTGGTTACTACCAGTTGAGAAACCACTGGTCTTCAAAGAACGCTTTCTAAGAAGCTTTAAGGGCGATTGCCCGCTGGCTTCCGAACATCATCGGACTCAGATCGTACACACCTTCGGAAGGGAAATTTGAATGGTTGGCTTTATTCTTACCGGTCATGGACAGTTCGCACCCGGCCTTGCAAGCGCTATCGCTATGGTTGCCGGCGACCAGCCCGCTTTTACCGTCGTTCCTTTTGAGGGCGACCAGGCTGCTTCCTACGGTGAGGATCTCCGCGCCGCTATTACCGCCATGCGCGAGGAGTGCGATGGCGTGCTCGTCTTTACCGACCTGCTCGGTGGTACTCCGTTCAATCAGTCGATGATGATTGCCCAGGATGTCGACAACGTCGAGGTTCTGACTGGCACTAACCTCCCCATGGTTATTGAGCTTCTGTTCCTTCGCGGTAACGCCACGCTCGCCGAGCTTGGCGAGCAGGCCGTGACCGTTGGTCAGACGGGCGTCACCGCCCAGACGGTCGCATCCGTTGCCGGCTCCGAGGAAGAGGATATCTTCGGCGACGAGGACGGCATCTAATGGCCGATTTCGGAGCCAACGTCCTGAGCTCCTCGGTCGCCCTTTTAGGCCTGCTTGTCATCATGGGCTTGATTTACACCATCTGGTCGCAAATCAACATGAAGAAGAAGCAGAAGTACTTCAAGGAGCTGCACACCGAGCTCAAGCCGGGTCAGGAGGTTCTTTTCGCCGGCGGTATCTACGGAACCGTCAAGGGCATCGAAGGCGAAAAGGTCCAGATCAAAGTCCGATCCGGTGCCGTCGTAGATGTTTCGCGTTACGCGATTCAGGAGATCAAGTAACTGTCGTCAGCAAATAACGAAAGGAAGCTGATCAACATGGCAGAACCCAACATTCTTCTTACCCGCATCGATAACCGACTGGTCCATGGTCAGGTCGCTACCCAGTGGAACTCCACCCTGGGCTCCAACCTCATCCTCGTCGCTAACGACGATGTGTCGACCAACACCATGCGCCAGAACCTCATGAAGATGGCCGCTCCCGCCGGCGTCGCTACGCGTTTCTTCTCCCTGCAGAAGACCATCGACGTCATTGGCAAGGCGAGCCCGCGCCAGAAGATCTTCATCGTGGCCGAAACACCGGAAGACGTGCTTACGCTCGTCAAGGGCGGTGTGCCTATAAAGAAGGTAAACATCGGCAACATGCACATGTCGGAAGGAAAGCGCCAAGTCGCCACCTCCGTCGCAGTTAACGACGAGGATGTCGCTGCGTTTAAAGAGCTGCAGGAATTGGGGGTGGAGTTGGAGATCAGGCGCGTTCCGAGCACGCCTGTTGAGGACACGAGCAAGCTCTTCTCGTAATCCTCGTGATCCACGTTGTCAGGATTGAAACCCTGACGTTCTGTACGTGATATCCAAAGTGCGTACATACATTTTGAAAGGAGGAGCAAGATGGAATACTCGATCATCCAGGTCGCTCTGGTCTTCATCGTCACGTTCGTCGCGGCAATCGACCAGTTCAACTTCCTCGAGTCTCTCTATCAGCCCATCGTCACCGGCGCCGTCATCGGTCTTATCCTTGGCGACCTCAACACCGGTCTTCTCGTGGGTGGTACCTATCAGCTCATGACGATCGGCAACATGCCGATCGGAGGCGCTCAGCCGCCTAACGCCGTCATCGGCGGCATCATGGCAGCCATTCTCGCTATCGCTACGGGCCTCGAGCCCAACGCGGCAGTCGGCCTTGCCATTCCGTTCGCTCTGCTTGGTCAGCTCGGCGTTACCCTGGTCTTCACGCTTATGTCGCCCCTCATGTCCTCCGCGGACAACATGGCTCATAACGCTGACACCAAGGGCATCGAGCGTCTGAACTACTTCGCCATGGCTCTGCTCGGCCTGATCTTCGCTGTCGTCGTCACCCTGTTCTTCATCGCTGGCGCTACCATCGGTCAGACCATCGCTTCCGCCATCCCGACTTGGCTGCAGACCGGTCTGTCCGCTGCAGGCGGCATGATGCGCTTCGTCGGCTTCGCCGTCCTGCTCAAGGTTATGATGAACCGCGATATGTGGGGCTTCTTCCTCATGGGCTTTGGCCTCGCGCTCATCACCGTTGCCAACGATTCTCTGGCAACCCCTGCCCTGCTCATCCTCGCTCTCATCGGCTTCGGCATCGCTTTCTGGGACTTCCAGCAGCAGACCGAGCTGAAGGGTGCAGCTGTTTCTGACGGAGGTGACTTCGAAGATGGCATCTAATGAGTATGTGATCCCGGAGCACTACGAGGATCTCACTCCTGCTCCGCAGCTCGACCAGAAGACCCTCAACAAGATGGCTTGGCGCTCCTGCTTCCTGCAGGCATCGTTCAACTACGAGCGCATGCAGGCCGCTGGCTGGCTTTACTCCATCATCCCCGGTCTGGAGAAGATCCACACCAACAAGAACGACCTCGCGGCTTCCATGAGCCACAACCTGGAGTTCTTCAACACCCACCCGTTCCTCGTCACCTTTGTTATGGGTATCGTGCTTTCGCTCGAGCAGAACAAGGTTGATATCCCCACGATCCGCGCCGTCCGCGTCGCCGCAATGGGCCCGCTCGGTGGTATCGGTGACGCCCTGTTCTGGCTGACGCTCGTGCCTATCACGGCCGGCATCACCTCCAACATGGCCATCAACGGCAACGCCGCTGCGCCGATTATCTTCCTGGTGATCTTCAACGTCGTCCAGTTCGCTCTGCGCTTCTGGCTCATGAACTGGTCCTACAAGCTTGGCACCAGCGCTATTGACGCTCTGACTGCCAACATGCAGGCCTTCACGCGTGCCGCTTCCATCATGGGCGTCTTCGTCGTCGGTTGCCTGGTCGTCACCATGGGTGGCACCCAGATCAACCTCCAGATCCCCAACGGCACCACCCGTGGCCTCTCCGCTACTACCGTGATCGTCTCCGAGAAGGAGGCCGAGAACTTCACCGGTATGGAGGGCATCGATACCGAGACCGCTGAGGCCGGTACCATCGCCATGACCGATGAGGACGGCAACGCCCTCACCGCTTCCGATGCCGACGGCAACGCTGTCGAGTGCGGCGTCACCGATCTGGGCAACGGCATGGAGTCCGTTACCTACGGCACCGTCACCGAGGATCCGGTCAACTTCTCTGTTGCCGACACCCTCAACACCATCGTCCCGAAGCTCGTCCCGCTTATGCTTACGCTGCTGCTTTACTACATGTTCGCTAAGCACAGCTGGACCCCGACCAAGGGCATTCTGCTGCTCTTCGTCCTGGGCATCCTGGGCGCTGGCCCGCTTGGTCTCTGGCCGAGCATCTGGTAAGGCTCTAGCTTGAGGGGTGTGTCCCTACGCGGCTCACACCCCGACCCCTTAAGCCATGTGTATGTTAAAAGCCGCGTGCTCGAAAGAGCGCGCGGCTTTTGTTTTCTTGATGATTCGGGTGTTGCGGACTGATAATGCTTAACACCCTAGGTAGTTAGCCGAATTCGAGCAAAAGGGAGGATAGGATGGCGATCGGAGCGCGTAAGCAACCGCTGTACGATCAGCTGGTCGATATTCTGACCGAAAAGATTGACCATGAATATCGCGCCGGTGACATGATTCCCTCCGAGCGAGAACTTTCGGAGCGCTATGGTCTCTCCCGCACTACGGTACGTCTGGCTCTGCAGGAACTGGAGCGTTTAGGACTGGTGGTTCGGCAGCACGGTCGCGGTACCTTTGTGACCGACCGTTCGGCAAAGGCAACCAATCTTATGCAGTCCTACAGCTTTACCGAGCAGATGCGCGCGATGGGTCGCGACCCCGAGACCACGATTCTCGAGTTTTGCGAGATGGAGGCCGATAAGAATCTGGCCGAGCATATGGGATTGCGTATCGGTGATCGCATTTTTAAGCTTAAGCGCCTTCGTTCTGCCGACAACATGCCCATGATGGTCGAACGCAGCTATCTACCGGTTCGTCAATTTCTGTCCCTAAAGCGACCGCTGCTGGAGCGCAAGCCGCTTTACGATGTGATTGAGCAAGACTTTCAGCAAAAGATTCGCGTGGCCGAAGAGGAGTTCTATGCGAGCATAGCCCGTCCCACCGACGCCCACCTTTTGGGAATTGTCGAGGGCTCGCCTGTGCTCGATTTGGTCAGGACTACGTATAACGAGTCAAACGAGGTTGTGGAGTATACACTCTCGGTTGCTCGTGCCGATCAGTTTAAATACAAGGTTTACCACCAGCGTAGCAACTAGTGTCCGCATCGTTTCCATATGGTGATTCTTTGCATTTAACTGGTTACTACCAGATAACCAACCGAAGTGTATAATTGCACGTCAGAGGATTACTTCTAGAGAGAGGTATTAGAAATGTTCGAGAAGAGTGTCGAGGAGCTCACCGAGCTCGGCGCCCAGATCACCACGGCCGAGATTGCTCAGCAGCCCGAGCTTTGGCGTGATACGCTCAACATCTATCGCGAGAACAAGGAGGCCATCGAGGCCTTCCTGGCCGAGGCTCGTGCTATGGGCGAGGGCCGTCTGTCCGTTGTCTTCACCGGTGCCGGTACGTCCGACTACGTTGGCGATACCTGCGCCCCGTACCTGCGTCACGCTGGCAACACTGATCTCTACGACTTTAAGCCCATCGCCACGACCGACATCGTGAGCGCTCCGCGCGATTTCCTGCGCGCTGAGGATCCCACGCTCGTGGTTTCCTTTGCCCGCTCTGGCAACAGCCCCGAGAGCCTTGCTGCCGTTGCCGTTGCCAAGGAGCTCGTCCACAACGTCAAGTTCCTCAACATCACCTGCGCTCCTGAGGGCAAGCTCGCCGTCGAGTCCGCTGATGACCCCAATGCGCTGACGCTGCTCATCCCGCGCGCCAACGACAAGGGCTTCGCCATGACCGGTTCTTATTCCTGCATGACCCTGCTCTCTACCCTCATCTTTGACGAGGCTTCCGACGAGCAGAAAGCCGAGTGGGTCGAGACCATCGCCAAGATGGGCGAGGAGGTCATCTCCCGTGAGCCCGAGATCGCCGATTACCTGGCTGGCGACTTCAACCGCGTGACCTACTTGGGTTCTGGCTCCTTCGGTGGCCTTGCCCAGGAGAGCCAGCTCAAGATCCTTGAGCTCGCTCACGGTCTGGTCGCTACTTCCTACGACACCTCCATGGGCTATCGTCACGGACCTAAGTCCTTCGTCGACGATAAGACGCTCGTCTTCGTATTCGTCAATAACGACGCCTACACCCGTCAGTACGACATCGACATCCTCAACGAGATCGGTGGCGACGAGATCGCTCAGCACACCATCGCCGTTCAGCAGGAAGGTGCCACCGTCTATGAGGGTGAGTCCTTCACCTTTAAGGGCTACGAGGCACTTCCCGAGGGCTACCTTGCTCTGCCGTTCGTGATGTTTGCCCAGGCTATCAGCCTGCTCAACTCCGTGCGCGTGGGCAACACGCCCGATACGCCGAGCCCCACCGGCACGGTCAACCGCGTGGTTAAGGGCGTGACGATTCACCCCTTCACCGCTTAATCGCGTCCCCCTGTAAGGGCGCCCGTCCGCTCATAACGGCGGGCGGGCGCTTTTTGTTTTACGTGAGCTGGGTATAAGCATCACTACAGTCAACTGCTTTAGAAGCAAGGAGTGCATATGAGCACGTACGCAATTAAGGCTGACAAGTTCTTCTTGCCGGCAGGCCCGCAACTGGGCGGCTATCTTATGGTCGAGGATGGCGTCTTTGGCGCCTGGCAGGCCGACGAGCCCTCTTGCGAGATTAAGGACTACACGGGATCGTGGGTCGCACCGGGTATGGTCGATACTCACATCCATGGCTTCTACAACCACTCAACTACCGATAACGATCCCGAGGGCATCGATATCAGCTCGACAGAGCTCGCCCGTCGCGGCACCACCAGCTGGCTGCCCACGACGTTCACCGATGGCGTCGAGCAGATCAAGGACGCCTGCGCCGCCATCGCTCAGGCGGACGAGGGCCGCGGCCCCGACTTCTGCGGTGCTCGCATTCAGGGCATCTACCTGGAGGGCCCCTTCTTTACCATGAAGCACGTGGGCGCGCAGAACCCCGCTTATCTTATCGATCCCTCCGAGGAGGTCTTCGATCAGTGGCAGGAGGCTGCGGGTGGTCGCATCGTTAAGAGCGCCATGGCGGCCGAGCGCGACGGTGCCGCTGCTTATGCGGCTGCTCTGAACGCCAAGGGTGTGGTGACCAGCATCGGTCACTCCGACGCCACCTACGATGAGTGCATCGCCGCCATCAACGCCGGTGCCAGCTGCTTTACGCATACCTATAACGGTCAGCGCGGGCTGCATCACCGTGAGCCCGGTGTCGTGGGCGCTGCCATGTCCACGCCCGAGACCTACGCCGAGATCATCTGTGACGGCAAACACGTTAACCCTGCCGCCATCAAGGCGCTGCTGCAGGCAAAGGGCTGGCAACACACGGTGCTCATCACTGACTGCCTGGGCTGCGGCGGCATGCCCGAGGGCAGCTACACCAGTGGTGGCATGGACGTCATCATGAAGGACAACCTGTGCTGGCTCGCCGACGGCAAGAGCATTGCTGGCTCGGTGCTCACGCTTGCCCAGGGCGTCAAGAACATCGTCGACTGGGGCATCGCCAGCGCCGATATCGCCATTCGTATGGCAACCGAGGTGCCGGCACGCTCCGCGCACATCGAGGATAAGTGCGGCAGCATCATGCCGGGTCGCGACGCCGACTTTGTCGTGTTCGACCATGAGCTTACCCTCGTCGAGACGTATGTTGGCGGCCAGAGCGTCGGCAACGCCTTTACCGAGTAACGATAGAAAAAGACGGCGGGCCCGAATCTGCTCGGACCCGCCGTATGGGTTAAACGCTCAAAAGCACCTTCACAGTTACAGCTTGTTAGCGATCTTCTTTGCCGTGCGCTTGACGCCGGCCACCAGGCCTCCTGCAGGATGCTCCTTCTCGTATGCTAGACGCTTCTCGCGCTTGGCGTACTCTTCGACGATGATATCGCCATATTCGTCTTCGATCTTATCGAAGAAGTCGACGGCGCCCTTAATTTCCTCAGCGGTTGGGTGTCCCTTTTGGACACCGCCGGCGAGTTTGAAAGGCCCCCACGTATCAAAGCCGGGGCAGCCGTAGACACCCATAAAGATGGCCTGCCTCATGCGGCAGATGCCATCGATATCCTTGCCGTACCACTTGTTTTTGCCACCGTAGGTCATAAGGCCAAACACCTTGTCCTGCGGCTGCAGCACGTTCGTGAGCACTCGTGCCATGTCCTTGTCGATCTCGGAGTAATAGATGCCCGTGGCGACGCCAATCAGATGGTATTCGTGCAGGTCGGGGTACTCGTTTTTGCCAAGCGCCTTGACGTCGAGGGTATCGATCTCGGGGTGTGCCTCGACGATGGCGTCCACGAGCTTTTTCGTATTGCCGTGATGGCGCGAGGCGTAGAGGATGATGGTTCGCATAAGAAGGCCTTTCAGCTGTAATTGCATCAATGTCTGTATGGTACCCCGTTGCATGGCTGGGAAACCGGACGCATCGATGAACGTGCGGGTTTGTCCTTTGGTCAGGGCCGAGACGGGTTCTTGCGAGCAAAAAGCAGTTGTTCGAAAGGATGGACAATGGAATACGCTCTCTCCAACGATTCGATTTCTATCAAGGTCTCCACGGCCGGTGGTTCGTTTACCTCGATTGAGGCTGGAGGTCGCGAGTACTTGTGGCAGGGCGATCCCGCCGTGTGGTCCGGCCAGGCACCGATTTGCTTCCCGATTTGCGGAGGTTTGCGCGACAACAATGCCATGACGTTTGCCGGGCATCACGTGAAGCTCGCCCGCCACGGGTTTGCGCGCAAGCAAGAGTGGAAGCTGCTGAGCCAGAGCGAGAACGAGCTGGCGATGTGCCTGGCTTCGGAGGATAACGCCGCGCTGCTGAGCGATTATCCGTATCCGTTTAAGCTTGTCGCTCGTTATACGCTTGAGGGGGATGCCGTTCGCGTCTCCTATGAGGTGACCAACGAGGGAACCGAGGACATGCCGTTCTTTATCGGCGGTCATCCCGGCTTTAGGTGTCCGCTCGATGAGGGCGAGGCCTATACGGACTACGAGTTGCGCTTTGAGAAAGACGAGGCTGCGGAGCTCTGCACCGCCGTTCCCTCGACTGGATTGATTGACGTGGCAAACCGCTCCAAGAACCCCATGGTGGGAAAGACGCTGCCCCTGTCGCACGAGCTCTTCGATTTTGCGGAGACCATCTTTGACGTGCTCGAGAGCCGTCAGGTCACGCTTTCCAAAAAGGGCGAGGACAAGGGTGTCCGCCTGCGCTTTGAGGGCTTCCCATATCTCATTGTGTGGAGCAAGCCCGAGGGCGATTTTGTGGCGGTTGAGCCTTGGGGCGGTCTCTCGACCTGCTCCGATGAGGACGACGTGCTTGAGCATAAGCGCGGCTGCCTTGTCGCCAAGCCCAAGGAGACCGTCGTTCGCTCGTTCACGATTGAGATTCTGTAATTCCGTTTTGTCGACTCGTATCGCGAGGCACAAGGAGCCTGCGAGATAAGGAGCTAAAAATGATCCTCACCGTTACGATGAACCCGTCCGTCGATACGCGCTATCAGCTCGATGAGCTCATTATCGACGACGTCAACCGCGTGACGCCCGAAAAGACCGCCGGCGGCAAGGGCCTTAACGTGGCCCGCGTCCTGGGCCAGCTGGGCGACGATGTCGTGGCAACCGGCTTGCTTGGTGGTCATATGGGCGCCTATATGGCCGAGCTCATGGATGCCAACGGCATTAAGAATGATTTTGTGCCCATCAAGGGCGAGACCCGCATTTGCCTCAATATCCTTCATGCTGGCAACCAGACCGAGTTGCTCGAGAGCGGCCCGACGATTGCCCCCGAGGAGCTCGATGCCTTTACCGCCAAGTTCGCCGAGCTTGCGAGCAAGGCCGATGTCGTTACCATCTCGGGTTCGCTGCCCCGCGGCGTCGAGGCGGACTACTACGCCAAGATCACGGGCATTGCAGAGAACGCCGGCGCCAAGGTGCTGCTCGATACCTCGGGCGCCTCGCTCGAGGCTGCGCTCAAGTCCAAGGTCAAGCCTGAGCTGGTTAAGCCTAACCTGACCGAGATCAACGGTCTTCTGGGCACGAGCTTTACCACCGACGATGTGGACGAGCTCCGTTCCGCGCTCGCCTCTGACGCCCGCTTCTCCGATATCCCCTGGGTCGTCGTATCTATGGGCGCTGCCGGCTCCGTTGGTTTCCACAATGGCCGTGCGTTCCGCGCAAAGACGCCCGATATCCCTGCCGTTAACGCCACGGGCTCTGGTGACTCCACTATCGCTGGCTTCGCGCATGCCATTGCTGCTGGCGCAGACGACGAGACGGTGCTGCGTACCGCCAACACCTGCGGCAAGCTCAATGCCATGGATCCCATGACTGGCCATCTGGTCATGGACCGTTGGGACGAGGTCTACAACGGCGTTGTCGTGACCGAGCTGTAAGGGCTTGGGCGTCGGCCCCGGCATCGATTGCTAGCTCATGTCGACGACAAGTGCGATAGCATTATGTCGGGGCGCGACGCCGACGTTGTCGTGTTCAATCCCGACCTTACCCTGGTCGAGACGCATGTGGGTGGCAACAGTGTCGGTAATGCGTTTGCCGAGTAGCCGCCAAAGAAACGATCCGAGAGGGGATTTAGATGATTTACGGTGCATTGGGCGATATCGAGGAGTACCGCGGAATGCTCAAGGGCCTCGACGTGCTGATCGATTGGCTCGAGGAGAATGATCCGGCGAAGCTCGAGGTCGGCAGCCATCCGATTCTGGGCGACAAGGTCTTTGCGAACGTCATGGCTCCCACGACGCGTCCCGAAGCCGAGGCTCACTATGAGACGCATCAGCGCTATCACGACCTGCAGATCGACGTCGAGGGTCGCGAGGCCTTTAAGGTTGCCACGGGCAGCCTGACGCTGGTCCAGGAATTTGACGAGAAGGACGACTACGATCTGGTCGATTCCGACGCCTCGATCGCCGGCGATCTTGCTGACGACAAGTTTGCGCTGTTTGTTGCCGGCGAGCCTCACATGCCCACGCTTGAGTTCCCGGGCGATGGCGCACAGCCGGTCAAGAAGATCTGCTTTAAGTTGCTTGCCGACGCCTACTGGGAGGAGTAGCGAGCTGCTCGGCTGAGCTGTTCGTATGCTGGCGCGATTCCATTGAGGGACGCGCTTGAGCCCCGTTAATCGCAGTTCCCTTGGGGATGGCGGTTGGCGGGGCTTTTTGTTTTTGAGTAGGGGAGTTTCCGGCGGCGTTATGCTTGGATTGACGGATGTGCGCCCGAAATCGGTAACAAAAAAGCCGCCCAAAGGCGGCTATCTTGTGCAATGGAGCCAGCGACCGGGCTCGAACCGGTGACCCCCGCTTTACGAGTACGTGAATTCGGCATTTGACGAGATGAGACCAATTTCACTGAATTTAAAGGAAGCGCAGGTAGAAATAGGTAATTAACAATTATTGAGCTAGCTATTAGAATCATATTTCCCACTATTTTCACACTTAGAGAGACTTGAAAGTGTGAAAAGTTTCGATTAGGCTT
>CABQNA010000012.1 GCA_902465425.1 uncultured Collinsella sp. | reverse complement strand
ACCTATGACGTTCTGATTCGTAGTCAGACCCTCTATCCAGCTGAGGTAACGCCGCGACTTATTGATTATTATGCACATCGGCTGAATAAAGGTCAAGCATTTTTCGAAAAAAGTTATCGAATTTGATTTTTACTCATTTGATGCAGTCGATCGACTCGATACTTTCAAACACGACGAAAGCAACTCCTCAAGTATATCGACATATAAGAAAAGCCTCCGTTACCGGAGGCTTTAAAGTTCAGTTGGTGCGGCGTATAGGATTCCGCGCATCCGCTGCGCGGATCCGCACCGGCTTCGCCCGCCTGCCGGCGGACTCGCCCGCTCGCTAAAAACGCTCCGCGTTTTCTTAACGCTCGCGCCTCGAACGAGGTTCGAATCTCCGCAATGCCCCCGTAAAGGAAAAGCCCCCGTTTCCGGAGGCTTAAAACTCAATTGGTGCGGCGTATAGGATTCGAACCTATGACGTTCTGATTCGTAGTCAGACCCTCTATCCAGCTGAGGTAACGCCGCAGCGCAAGACATATAAAACCACTTTAGCTTATTGGAGTCAAGCACAATCTCAAACTTTTTTTGGAACGCGGTTTTGTCATGCTGCCCCGCATATACCGCCGTTCCCCGTACGATCGATTGGCTTTTCGATCACGTCAAACTTAGCATCAAGTTCCCTCAGGAGCGATCTCACCCGCTGGGCACAGTCATAATCGGCAAACGAAATGCTCAGCATGCGCGCGACCTGGTTGGAAGTCCCAACTCCATAGAAGTGCTCCAGCGCCACAAGCCCCTCGTGCGTCACAAAGGTCTCGACCACATGCGGCGACTCCTCAAAGCACCATTGGGTCAACGGACCCTCGCTCGCCTGCCGAACCACCAGGCCACCCATGCCAGACGGCCCACACGTTACAAGCAGGTACTCCCCGCCCTCGTCGCTCTCAAACAAAACCACCCGATCATCAAACAGCTCCATCGCGTCCCCTTTCTCTCGCTCTTATTTAGCAAAAGCATAGCAGGTAGATGGCTGTATACAGAACGGTTGTTCGTGTGTTTTCTATTGAGCTGTCCGCACAGTATGGTATGGACCTGCGCACGAAATAGGGCGCCCCCGAAGGAGCGCCCTTGCATATCCCCTATGCAGCCAACTTACGCGACCGGCTCGATCTTCTCGAGACCACCCATGTAAGGACGCAGAACCTCGGGGATCGTGATGGTGCCGTCGGCGTTCTGGTAGTTCTCCAGAATGGCGGCCATGGTGCGGCCGGCCGGCAGGCCGGAACCATTGAGGGTGTGCAGGTAGCGCGAACCCTTGAAGTTCTCGGGGTCGCGATACTTGATGTTGGCGCGGCGAGCCTGGAAGTCACCGCAGTTGGAGCAGGAGCTGATCTCCTTGTAGGCGTTGTAGCTCGGCAGCCAGACTTCGATGTCGTAGGTCTGACGGGCAGAGAAGCCCAGGTCGCCGGTGCACAGGCTAATCACGCGATACGGAAGGCCCAGCTGCTGCAGCAGGTACTCGGCCTCGGCGGTCATGCTCTCGAGCTCCTCGTCGGACTCCTCCGGCTTAGCGAACTTGACCATCTCGACCTTGTCGAACTCGTGCTGACGGATGATGCCGCGGGTGTCGCGACCGGCGGAACCGGCCTCCTCACGGAAGCAGGGAGTGAAGGCGGTGTAGCGGCGCGGCAGGGTGTCGGCATCGAGGACCTCGCCGGCGTGCAGGTTGGTGAGCACGACCTCGGCGGTGGGGATCAGGAAGTTGTCACCCGAGACGTGATAGGCGTCGTCCTCGAACTTGGGCAGCTGACCCGTGCCAAACATGGTCTGACGCTTGACGACGATGGGCGGCCACCACTCCTTAAAACCACGGCTGGTGTGCGTATCGAGGAAGAAGTTGATAAGGGCGCGCTCCAGGCGGGCGCCGGCGCCACCGAGAACGGTAAAGCGGCTGCCGGAGAGCTTGTTGCCGCGCTCGAAGTCGAGGATGTCCAGGTCGGTGCCCAGATCCCAGTGCGGCTTAAAGTCGAAGTCGAACTCGCGCGGGGTGCCCCAACGACGGCGCTCGATGTTCTCGTCCTCGTCCTTGCCGTACGGCGTAGCCTCGCAAGGAATGTTGGGCAGGTGAGCCATGAAGTCGTACTGCTCCTGCTCGAGAGCAGTGCGGCGCTCGGCCAGAACGTCAATCTTCTCGTTGACGGCGCGCACGGCCTCCTTGGCGGCCTCGGCCTCGTCCTTCTTGCCCTCCTTCATCAGGGCGCCGATCTTCTTGGACTCGGCATTGCGCGTAGCCTGGAGCTCCTCGACCTCGGTGATGACGGCACGGCGCTCGTCGTCGAGCTCAAAGAACTTCTCGCGATCCCAAGACGTCTGGCGGTTAGCCATGGCGACATCGATGGCATCGGGGTTCTCGCGAACGAACTTGATATCAAGCATTAGATCCTCCGGCGATATACGTTCCATTTAGGTTGCAACCTTGTACATGTATGGGCAAGTATATACTTATGAGCGTTTACGACCCAACTCAACTACGCAAGAAGGCACCCAATGGACGCAGTTTTTTCCTTTTTGTTTGGCACCCGCACCGGTTTTGCCATCCTTTTCGCCGGCGGCATCCTGTTATTTGCGATTCTTGCCTTTGTAATGGAGAAGCGCACCCATAAGATGTACGTCGACCGCGGGCCCAAGTCCGAGGATGAGGAAGACAGCTTCTGGGACTAACCTGCCAAAAAGGGACAGGTTTTACTGGAGAGTTGCGTCGATTGCCTTGACCAGGGCACTGCGCATGCCGGCGTCCTCGAGCGCAACGACGCCCTTGATGGTGGCGCCACCGGGCGAGCATACGGCATCCTTCATCGCCGCAGGATGCTGACCAGTTGAAAGCTGCAACTTTGCCGTACCTAGCACCATCTGGCTCACAATGCGATAGGCATCGGCACGCGGGATACCGTGCTTGACCGCCGCATCGCCCAGGGCCTCGATTGCCATAGCGACAAATGCCGGAGCGCAACCACCCACCGTGCCGCCCACGAACAGCAGGCTCGTATCAAGCTCGACCACCGCACCGAGCTTGCCAAGCAGATCAAGCACCACGGCGCTCTGTTCATCACTAAGCGTGGATGCCTTCTCGCAAGCGATGACGCCCTCGCCCACCGAAACCGGCGTGTTGGGCACCGTCGAGATATGCGCGACGCCCGGCAGGACCTGCTCCCACTTGGCACTGTCCCAGGTCCAAGCAACCGACAGAACGACCTTTTTGGCAAGAGCATCCTTGAGCGGGGCGAATATCTTCTCGATCATATACGGTTTGACCGCAGCGACCACGATATCGGATGCGGCGACAACCTCGGCGGCATCGTGGCAGGCGACCATGCCGCGCGCCTCGCAGCGCTCAACCAGTGCGTCGTAGCGACCCGCGCAGGCGCACATGTCGCTCGCAGCTACACCGGCAGCGATCCAGCCATCGGCCATAGCGCTCGCCATATTGCCAAAACCGACAAACCCAATCTTCATATCTCATAGTCCTCTCAGACACGCTCTTCAAAAACGAAAGCTATTGTCCCACGCCATTGTTTCGTATTGCCGACCTATTTGTGATACGGCTCGCCACGACTGATCTTGCAGGCACGGTAAATCTGCTCTAGCAGCACCACACGCGCCAGGTTATGCGGCAAGGTAATGCGTCCAAAGCTGAGCATCTCGTCGGCGCGGGCGCGCACGTCATCGCTCACGCCGTCCGATCCGCCGATTACAAAGGCGATGTCGCTGTTACCACGCAGCATAAGATCGTCGAGCCGCGCCGAGAGCTCCTCACTCGAACGCTCCTTGCCCTCGATAGCCAGCAGGATCGCATGCGCCCGAGACGGCAATGCAGCAAGAATTGCCGCCCCCTCCTTGTCGCGCGCGGCATCCACGCCGCCCGCCTTAGCCGGGTCGATATCGGCCACCTCGCGGATATCAACCTTGGCATAGGCACCTAGGCGCTTGGTGTACTCAGCGCACGCGTCCTTCCAAAAGCGCTCCTTGAGCTTACCGACGCAAACGACGGTGTATTTCACGCGCGTTTACTCCTTCGAATCGTTTTGAACTTTGCCGGCGGTCAGCATCTGCTCGAACATCGAGGCCGACTGCGAAAAGTCACTCGGCAGCACGACCGTCGAGGTTTTACCCGTGCGAGCGAACTCCGTCATCATCTCGGACCACTGCGTAAACATGAACAGTTGGTTGGCCTCGTCATTGCCGACACCCGTCTCCTGGATGATCTCGAGCGAATCTTTGATACCCAGCGCGATGGCCTTGCGCTGGTTGGCGATGCCCTCGCCCGCCTTTTCCATTGCCTCGGCCTCGGCGGTCGCCTCGGTGACACGTTTGATGCGATCTGCCTCAGCGAGCTCCTGCGCCGCAGCGCGCTTGCGCTGGGCAGCGTTGATGTCGTTCATGGAGTTCTCGACCTCGGTCGGCAGCGCGATCTTGGTAATGAGTGTCGACACGAGAGTGAAGCCATAGGCGGCCATCTGCTCGGATACGGTGGCGTTGACGTCCTTGGCGATGTCATCCTTCTTGGCAAAGACCTCATCGAGCGTGTAGACGGGAATGGAAGAGCGTAGGGCATCGGTGATAAAATCGCGCATCTGGTCGACGGGCTCCTGCAGCATGTAGTAGCTCTTGTAGATGCCCGAATCCGCCGGGCCAGCACCCATGTCATAGCTCACGTGATATTGAGCCGAGACCTCGAGGCCGATGGTCACATTATCCTGAGTCTTAACGTCGATGCCAAAACCGTTTTTCATGGTGCGCAGACTCACCGTGGCAGCCTTGCGGTCGATCACGGGCACCTTCATGTGGAAGCCCGCGTTGACGATGCGGTTAAACTTGCCCAGACGCTCGATGATCACGGCATGCTGCTGTTCAACGACATAGCAGGCGCTGGGAAGCAGCAGCAACAGGATGATGATGGGAATCAAAAGGCTGGTAAGGGCGGCGATGATACCGGAAAACAGCATGATCTCTCCTCTGATAGGCACACGTTGGCATTAGGATACCCGCACGAAGCAGCAACGTGACATCAACAAGAGGCCCATAACAAAAAAGCCCCCATTGCTGGGAGCTCTTTCATTTAATGGTGCGGGCGAAAGGACGTCCGCGTATCCGCTTCGCGGATCCGCACCGGCTTCGGCCGCCTGCCGGCGTCCTCGCCAGCTCGCTAAAAACGCTCCGCGTTTTCTTTACGCTCGCTCCTTCGCAGGTTCAAGTCCCTGCGATGGGCCCATAACAAAAAAGCTCCCATTACTGGGAGCTCTTCCATTTAATGGTGCGGGCGAAAGGACTTGAACCTTCATGGGGTTGCCCCCATACGGACCTGAACCGTACGCGTCTGCCAATTCCGCCACGCCCGCGTGCAGGAATTAGAATAACGGAGCGCCACCACGAACGCAAGAACTATTTTTGAAAAAGTTTGCAGGCATTTTCCCAAGCGGCTTGCGCGATTGTTTCGGCGTCCTCACCTGTGCGATCGACACGGTCGTTAACCAGCTCGTTTGCCGTAATGGAGATCATTGCGGGCTCGCATTCAAGACCGCGGATGGGCTCCGGAGCCATATACGGGCAATCCGTCTCGAACAAAATTCGATCGAGTGGGGTTGCCGCAAATGCCTCGCGCACGTCGTCGTTGCGCTTAAAGGTGGCCGCGCCACCATAGGCGATATAGCAGCCCAGCTCCACAAAGCGCTCCATCGTGGCGCGGTCCTCGCCAAAGCAGTGCAGTACGCAACCGGCCTGGGGCACGCCCACCTCACGAAGCACGTTGTAGGCGTCCACGTGCGAGGTACGCTCATAGTCCGTGTCCTCGTGGCGCAGATGCAGCTCCACCGGCACGTTACGGCACACGGCAAGCTCGAGTTGGCGCGCCATGCAGTCAATCTGCACGTTATGGGGTGCCGGCGCGATATCGTCGTCATAGTCCATGTGGTAGTCCAGGCCGATTTCGCCAATACCGGCGCATAAGGGGTCATCGAGTGCGGCAACGACCTGTGCGTGAACGTCGTCGGTATAGTCCGGCGCGCCATACGGATGCACGCCGGCAAGATACTTGATCTGCGGAATATCCCGCATCGGCAGAATTTCGCGCACGAGCCAGTCGCTATAGTCCGCCACGCTGCGTTTGTCAGCGATGGGATCGAACATCGTCACCAACAGGTCGACGCCCGCGGCTTTGGCGCGCACGAGCGTCTCGGGCACTTCTTTGCCCCAAAACGAAAGCAGATGCGCATGCGTGTCGGCAAGCGGTGCCAAGGGCACGGGGCAGGCAACCGTCTTCTTTTTCTTGGTAAACGTCACGCGTTCGACATTAGGCGTCATGGGAAAGCTCCTGAGCCAAGCGGACAAAGTCGGCAACATCAAGCGTCTCGGCGCGCGTGGTGGGTGCGATACCGCAAGCCTCAAAGGCGGCATCGAGCACGTCCTTGGCAAAGCCGTTGGCGCTCATAGAATTGCGGATGGTCTTGCGACGCTGAGCAAATGCAGCATCAATCACGCGGGCCACAAATTCGCGATCGAGTCCTTCGGGCACCACGCCGTCAACACGGTCGATACGCACGACGGCCGAGTCCACGTGCGGCGCCGGCATAAAGCAACGCGGCGGCACCTCAAAGCGACCCGTCACCTGCGCATACAGGCCGAGCTTTGCCGTATAGCCGCCATAGGTCTTGTTGCCCGGCACTGCGGCAATGCGATCGGCAACCTCCTTTTGCACCATAACGACGGCACGCTTGAGCGCCGGCATCGTCTGGAAGAACTGCAGGATGATCGTCGCCGCCACGTTATAGGGCAGGTTCGCGACAAACACCGTCGGCTCACCACCGGCGGCCTGCTCAATCTGCTCCGGCGTCACTTTGAGCGCGTCGCCCATGATAAAGCGGAAGTTGGCATAGTCGGCGGCGTGAGCATCGAGCACCGGCTCGAGCTCAGGATCGGCCTCGATCGACGTGACGCACGCCGCCTCCTGCAGCAGCGCAAGCGTGAGCGTGCCAACGCCCGGGCCAACCTCGAGCACGCGCTCATCGCCCGCAAGCTCAGCGAGCTCACAGATACGTTCGATCACATGGTTGTCGATCAGGAAGTTCTGGCCCAGGCGATGCTTGGTCGCAAGGCCAAACTCCTCTAGCAGCTCCCTAGTTGCCGTGGGGTTTGCCAAAGGCGAAGTTGTCATGGTTGCCTCCTTAACATGGTGGCTGCATCGTAAAGCAAAAGGGCATGGACCGTTGCGGCCATGCCCTTACATCTAAACAGCAAATTGCCGATATGGCGCGCAGCGGCTTAGCCCAAACGCGGGAACAGCGGCTCGCCCTTCTCGACGGGCTGGCCACCGGCAAGCAGGCCCCAAGCGCAAATGCCCTTGAGGTCGTCGCTCGTGGCCTCGTCCTCGCAGGACAGGCGACGCAGAGCCTCGGCAGAAGTCTGGGGCATGAGCGGCATCAGCAGGTGAGCGGCGATGCGGATGGCCTCGAGCAGGTTGTAGATCACAAACGCCAGCTCGTCAGCCTTGGCCTCGTCCTTGGCAAGCGCCCAAGGCTCGGAGTCCTCGATGTAGTGGTTGGCGGCATGGATGAGCTCCATGACCTCGTCCTTAGCTCCACCGTAATCGAGCACGTCCATCTTGGCCATATAGCGCTCGACCAGGCCGTCGGCGATCTTTGCCAGCGGGTTGTCGAACGCATCGAACGATGCGGGCTTGGCGGGCGCGCAGCCGTCAAAGTACTTGCCGCTCATGTTGAGCGAACGCGAGATGAGGTTGCCCCAGCTGTTGGCCAGGTCGGCATTGTAGACCTGCTCCATGCGATCGAAGCTGATGGCGCCGTCGGTGCCGGGGACGACGTCGGTCATAAAGTAGTAGCGATAGCCCTCGACGCCCAGCATGTCGATAACGTCCTGCGGAGCAATGGCGTTACCGCGGCTCTTGGACATCTTCTCGGCCTTGCCGGTCTCGGCATTGCGCACGGTCAGGAAGCCGTGGGCAAAGACGTGCTCGGGCAGGGCCTCGCCGATGGCCATGAGCATGGCGGGCCAAATGACGCAGTGGAAACGGATGATGTCCTTGCCCACGATGTGGAACTGCGCGGGCCAGCGATAGGCCAGCTCGGCACGCGCCTCGTCGGTGTCGACACCGTAGCCGACGGCCGTCATATAGTTGAGCAGCGCGTCGAACCACACGTAGGTCACGTGGCCCTCGTCGAACGGGACCTTGATGCCCCAGTCAAAGCTCGTACGGCTCACGGAAAGATCGTTGAGGCCGCCTTCGACAAAGCTGCGCACCTCGTTCATGCGGAACGCGGGCTCAACAAAATCGGGGTGCTCGTCATAGAGCTTGAGCAGCTTGTCTTGGAACGCAGAGAGCTTAAAGAAGTAGGACTCCTCCTGCACGCGCTCGAGCGGACGGTGGCAGTCGGGGCACAGATGCTGGCCGACGCTGCCGTACTCCTCGTCGCCCTTCTGGACCTGCGTATCGGTGAAGTAGGTCTCGTCGGGCACGCAGTACCAACCATCGTAGCTGCCCTTATACAGGTAGCCGGACTCCTTCATGCGCTCCCACAGGTACTGCACCGCATGATGCTGGCGCGGCTCGGTGGTACGAATGAAGTCGTCGTTGGAGATCTCGAGCTTGCTCCAAAGCTCCTTGAAGTGCGGAGCCTGGCTGTCGGTCCACTCCTGCGGCGTCATGTTGTGCTTGGCTGCAGCCTCGGCGACCTTCTCGCCGTGCTCGTCCATGCCAGTCAGGAACTTGACGTTATAGCCAGCGGAGCGACGATAGCGAGCCTGGACGTCGGCGATGATAGTGGAATAAGCCGTGCCCAGATGCGGATCGGCGTTGACGTAGTAGATGGGCGTCGTGATAAAGAACGAAGGCTTGCTTTGATCCATGGGGTTTGTCCTCCAGAAAAACGTTGCATACAGGGGATGATTCTAGCGCAAGGGCTGGATATCCTCCATCTATTGCATATCGAGCACCATGGCATAGACATCGCGCTTGCGGCGCGAGTACTTCTGTGACAGGCGCTTTGCCACCGCAGAGGCGGGCTCCCCCTCCTTGAGCGCGGTGCGAATGTCCTCGCGCAGGGCCTCGTCGGGGTCGGCCGCCGCGGCGCCAACCGGCACGATGCCGGCCTCCTCGTCCTCACTCGGCGGCGCGATGACCAGCGCGATCTCGCCCTTTACCTCGCCACGGGCACGCAGCTCCTCGGTTAGCTGGGCGGCGGATCCACGCAAGACTTCCTCGTGCAGTTTGGTGAGCTCGCGGCAGACGGCAACATCGCGCTGGGGAAAGACCTCGGCCACGGCCTCGAGCGTCGCGACGATGCGATGTGGAGACTCGTAGAAGATGAGCGCGCCGGGGACGACGGCAAGGCGCTGCAGTCGGCGCACGCGGTCGCCGTGCTTGCGGCCCAAAAAGCCTTCGAAGAAGAAATGCTCGCAGGGAATACCGGACGATACGAGCGCCGTGACGCAAGCAGAGGGGCCGGGAATAACCTCGACAGGCGCGTCCGCCTCGCGCGCCGCCTCAACCAAAGCCTGGCCGGGATCAGACACGCTCGGCATACCGGCGTCCGAGGCAAAGGCGAGGGTCTCCCCCGCCAGCAGGCGGTCGACCAGGCCGGCTGCGCGACTTGCGATCACGTTCTCGTCGCAACGAACGAGCGGCTTGGAGATGCCTAGGTGCATCAGCAACTTTGAGGTCACACGCGTGTCCTCGCAGCAGATGGCATCGGCGGCGGCAAATGCCTCGCCGACACGCGGGGACAGGTCGCCCAGATTACCGATGGGCGTACCGACCACATAAAGTTTGCCCGTGCGGGCGCTGTTTTGCGTCATATCAACCTATTCAATCATGCCGCGCTCGAGCGTGCCGAGCGCCGCGCGGGCGTCCCATGCTGCAATACGCTTCTCGGTCTTCCACGTTTGGAAGAACCAGCCAGCCGCCGGCGCAAACGATGCCAGCTGGTTGGCGATGAACACGCGCTCGTAGGCATTGCGACCCTCGGGTGTAACCGACGAGTTGGCGAAGATCGCCGCGCCCGACCATTCGCCCACCAAAACGGGGAACCCAGTTGCGACCGCCTCTTTGAGCTCACGCTTGTTGCGCGAAATCGCCGTCGTCAGACCGCGCGGGCTCGTGATGTCGAGCGCATACTCGTCGCGGTAATGGTACAGGTGAAGGTCCATGTAGACGTTCTTGTACTTGGCACCGCGCATAAAGTGCTTCCACTCGCCGGGGTGTCCCGAAGAGGAAAAGACGACGATCTTGTCCTCGGGCATATGCGAACGAACGAGCTCGTACGCGTCACGATAGAAGTTGCGCAGGTAGTGCGCCGGAATGCCATCCGTCATGGTAAAGAGGCTCTTGCGTACGCTCATCTGCGGCGTATCCAACAGCTCGATGCCCAGCAGGCTCTCGGCCTCACCATAGCGATCGGCCAGGCGCTCGAGCACATCGAGCGCAACGTGACGGCCGTTGGTGGACGAATGCCACTCGGCAACAGCCTCCGGAGTGGTGGGCGAATCGTTGGAATCGCCCTGACCGCCGGGTACAGTCGCCAGATCGAGCAGTACGCGGATGTTGTACTTGGCGGCCCACTCAATAGCGCGATCGATATAATCGACGACCGAGATGTAGGAAGCGTCGGACTCCTGCGAGCCAAAGGCATACCACGGCACCGGCAGGCGCACGGCGTTGAGACCGATCTGCGCCATACGGCGAAAATCGTCCTCACTCACAAACGTCTCGTAATGGCGACGCATGCGCTCGTTATAGGCAGCGGTGCCCATGGCCTCCTGCAGCTCGGCTGCATTGGATGCTCCGGTCGCTGCATAGAGCGACGGGGTCACCCAGGGCTCGGGAATAAACCAGCCAGAGAGATTAACGCCGAGAATCCTCTCCATCACGGCCCCCTTCGAATCGCGCAGGTCGAACCTGCATCGCATTGCATAGGAAAAGTATCGTTTTGAGTATACCCGCGCGTGCGGACAGGCGACCGAACGGTCTACAAAGTGGCGCAAAAGTGGGAGGAATGTCCGGGCGGGCGGGCCCGAGATAGCGCGCCGAGATGCGCACGTGCGCCGGAAGTAGGCGGCCGAAAAGCGCGCCCCGTTTTTTCGCAAGAGACTGGGATGCGTTTTCCGCTGGCAGGCCCAACCGGAAAGCGCATCCCGCAATTCCGCGAAATTCCGGGCCGCACTTTCCCAAGCAGCCTCAAAGCGGAAAGCGCATCCCGCTCTGAAGCCAAATTCCGGGATGCAGTTTCCGCAGGAGCCCTCGGTAAAAGAAAAGGACCCCTTTGCAGAGGTCCTAGTCAATTCAAGGTGGCGGGGAAGGGAATCGAACCCCTGACACGAGGATTTTCAGTCCTCTGCTCTACCAACTGAGCTACCCAGCCATTTGAGGTGTGCCTTGTTTCAAGGCTTGATTAGTATAACCAAGGACACGCTCCGGTCAACCGAGAATTTTAAAAAAGTTTTTGAGCGCGACATCGGCCACAATCTCGCTCCTATAGAACGGCACGTCAGAAGCATCAACCGGCCGCAAGAAGTTTTTCACTCAGTCCCTTAAGCCGGCACGCGTTGGAGAACAGGGGGCGAAACAATAATTGAAGGGCGCTCGAGTGCTGCCCAGGCGCCGGGGCAGGAACACATACGCCAGGGACGTACGTTTTCGTAGCACGCGAGGATGTTGCCGCTACGGTCGATAAAGGCGATGTCGATGGGATAGGCCATAAAGCAGGTGTGAACCGAGGAGCAGCGCGGAAACGCCATGACAAGCGGCAGTCCGCTGGCGGCAATCGGCCGCCGTCCCAGCATGCCGCGCAGACGCACGGTAAACGACTCCGCCACCACAAACTCGGCCGGCGTCCAGCCCAACCTGTTGAGCGCCCGCGCGTAGGCGATATAGGACGAGACCGCGGTCACATGACCACCCCCGGACGCCATGGATCGACCGTCACCGCGCGTTCATGCGAGAGCACGGCCGGCGCCCCCAGGGAAACGCCGGCGATGCTCAGCGAACTCGGCCACGGCCCGTAGTGCATGGTGCAGGTATAGGTCCTAAACGTGCCAGAAAGAGAGAGCAGGCCACCATCCGATGACGCCGTGCCCTGCTCGCTCGAGACCTCGACCTGTAGGTCATATCCCTCCATGGCATCCTGAATCTGAGCTTGAACGGTCGCGGAAGCGTCAATGGAACTCTCGTCACCCTCCCCGCCCGGCGCCACAGCGTGCGCCAGCACGATGTCGGGCACCACGCGGTCGAAGCGCGCGGCCGCGCCGGCAAAGATCATGACGTTGTACGCGATGAGAGCCAGTACGAGCAGGACAGGCGTGACCACGGCCATCTCGACCGTCGCCTGGGCACGCTCCTCGCGCAAGCCCGTGTGAATGCCCATTACGACCCACCGCCAAAAGCTCCCACCAGCGTGGCAACATCGACAGTGAGCGGGATGGAGCCGCCGCCGGGCAGCGGAATCTCCGCAAGCGTGAACACCGCGCCGCTGATGGTGCGCTCGACGTGATACTCCAATGCCTCGCAAAGTGCCTTGGGGTCAGTCACGCCCAAGGGGATTTTTCGCAGGGTATCTTGAGCTTTGGAGATGCCCGCGATATCGGACCCCGGACTTTTGATGACATTGGCGGTATCGGTCAGCACCGGTTTTCGCAGACGCAAATCGCACGGTTCGAGCCCCAGCGCCGCCACGGAGGACGAAACGGTGTCACCGAGCCAGGACGCGATGGAGCCTAACGCGCCGCTACTCCCTCCCAAGCCACCGATCAGCTCTCCCATAAGCTCGTCGGCCGCACCCTGGATGTCTCCGTACCCCACAAGCAGGCGGCCCCAAACATCCATAACGCCGTCGAGCGCGCCGGCAACGCCGCCCGAACGCTCCTCCAGTGTCGAGAAAAACCGCGAGAGAACGTTATTCTGTGCCGTCGCGTCATCGGGCGCGAGCACTGCAGCAGAAATTGCACCACGATCGCCAAGCTCAACTGCCGTGTTAAACGAAGAGTTGAGCTCGTCGGGACTGGAGATGGCGCCCGAGACCGCAAAGGCGACCACGCCGTTGCGACCGGGCGGGGCGATGCGCGGGCGCTCACTGGAAAGTTCTTTGATGGCGGTATCGAACGCATTGCCCGCACGGTCGGCTTCGTCCTCGGTCTGACGCTCGAGTTCGAGTTCCTTGTTGCGACAGTCGACGTAGTCCTCCAGGGCGTCTTTAAACTTATCAAAGTGATACTCGAAGCCGTTTTCGATAGAGGTTGAAGGCGCCGCAACAGCACCAAGCGACGAAACGCCAAAATGGCATTTGCTGCATTTATCTTGCCCATCGTAATCGGCAACCGAAGCAAATCCGCTCGGCGTTCCTTTCTTATAGTTAGGGCAGGTCGTCCCGTAATGCAAATACGCCTTGTCATCGTTCACGCTAGCCGGCCACACCGCATCGGTATAGAGTTCCGTCGCCCGGACCTCATCAGAGTTACGCGGCAGCAGCGGAATATAGGAGGAAACCCTGTCTCCGTTCTCGGTTATATATGCCCGATCGACCTCCGCGCTCGCATAGGTATAAAACGCCTTACGCGCCGCAGACTCTGCCTTCATCTCGACACTCGAGCCTTGGGGCTTCTCGTTTGCCAGACGCCGATGGTAGTAGTCCTTCGCGCGATCAAGGGCAACTTGAGGCTCCCACGTAACGCTCGATGAGTAATGCGGATTTTGAACACCGGAGAGATCCGTTAGGCTTTTTGCGCGCTCCCACATACACGAACAGCTGCCGACCGAACCTTTATCCGATCCACCGCAATCCGCTAGCCAGGCGCGCTCTTTGGCCTTCGCCGTCTCCTCCGATGCTTTTTGTAGCTCCTCGGCCGCGCGCTCCAGATCTTCCGACGCATCCTTAATGGCATCGGTCGAGATTTCGGATCCTTCGAGCGCAACAAAATCCGACTCGGATGTCCTGGGCACGGCAAGCGCCGTACCGGTATAGGTCACGCCGTCGGTATCCTGCGCCGATACTGCCTGCATGGCGCGCGCGGCAACCAGGTACGGTAAAGCAGTCTCAATCTTTTGCAGGCCCTTTGACGCGCTTTTGGCAAACTTGTTGCGTGTTTTAATGATCTGGGTCCCTGTGTCGATGATATCGCTGCCGACAACTTCGGCGCCCGGAATGAGAATAGCAACCAAGCCGGTTCCGATCGTGGCAAACCCCGCCAGGCCCAAACTCAAAATGCTCGCATCCACCACCGTGGCAGCCGTGTGATAGGACGACACCACGTTGGCGCCCGCCAGGGCACCGCTATCGGCCGCCACCTGGGTATCTCCGGCGCGCGACATGCTCCATATCGCCGCGGTCGACGAAAACAGCAGCGTAAGCACCACCAGAATGACAACCGCAGAGGAGAGCGTGGTATAGGCACCGTCTTCGATAAACAAGTCGATACCGGCACGGCCCATAAAGCCGCCCCGCTTGCGGCGAACGCCTGGTCGACGGCGGGCCGCAAACCCTTGCATCACCCGCAGCAGGCAGCGCCTAATCCCATGCAGCAATCCATGAATCATAATCTCCCTCCAGCCATTCGGGACGCGATCGATACGAGACGTCGACCTTGAGCTCGACATAGCCACCCTCACCCGCACTGCCCATGGCCTGCACAAATGCACCGATCACGGGCAGCGGCTTAACCTCGCCGGTAACGGACACGGACGAAACGCCGCCGGCACCGGCCCTCCCCAACTCGATATCCCACGACAGCGGCCCACCGGCATGAAAAATCGAGACGTTGGGCACCGCGGCAAGTCTGCGGCGAGTGAACTCCTTAAGGTCATCGTCGTCCTCAACCGTCGTCGTGGTCATAAGCCGCGCGGTCTCGGCGGCGGCAGACTCCATGACCGCACGCGTATAGAGCAGGCACACCGGCTGCAACGCGAGCAAGATAAGTGTCAAAAACGTCGGCAGCAAAAAGGCGGCCTCGACCGTAGATTGCGCCCGATCCTCGCACGCGATATCAATACAGAGCGATGTCCTTGGCACCCGTCGCGGCATCGATAACCGACGATGGGGCGACGCCATGAGACGCCGCCCGCTCGACCAGTGCCGCCAAGCGCCCATCGGTGCCAGCGCGCCAAAGCCCCGCAATCGCCAGCACAATCGATAACAGCGCCACGGTGACGATGGCGTATTCGACGGTCGACTGAGCAGATTCCTCACGCAGGACATCATGCATTTCACGACCCCTCCTTTGACCCCGTTGTTTGCGGAACCAGACGCACGGCACGCAGGCGGCACGAAGCATCGCCGGCATCCGCGGCAACCGTCACCATGTCGACCCAGCCTCGCCCATCGCGCACGATGGCGCCCCATACGTTGCCCTTAATATCGAGATAGCCACTCAGGGCGAGTTGGGCCGTAGGCACCTCGCGGTAGGCGCGCAGCAAGTCTGCTGCCGCCTCGGTCATCGGCCGGTCCTCGGACCATGCGAGCCGAACCGCAATCGCGTTGTCTGTAGACGGCTCCGTCGCGCTGGCGGCCCGCTCGTCGAGTGCCTGCAAAAAGGTCCGAGCCGTGACAGCGGCATTCTGACCGCCCATATCTTGCGCGCCTTCCGCTTGTGACACCGCCGCCGAGCCCGATCCCAAATCGGCAGTAGCGCCTGGACGCTGCTGCCGCGCAACGCCCAGCCCCCAAAGCGTCGCCGCTATTGCCACGAGCAAACAGACGAGCACCAGCGGCGAACCAACAGGCCGCCTGCCTCCTACAGGCTGTTGATGCCGTCTTTGATCGCGTTCCATAGTTCTTCGACTTTGCTCTTAAACGCGACGATGGCAATAATCGCGATCACTACGAGCACGCCGACCAAGATGGCGTATTCGGTAGTGCCCTGCGCGCTCTCCTCCCGCAACAGCGCCTTGGCATGCTGGCGAGCGCGGAATGCCCGACAAAAAGCCCAGCTCCAAGCCTTGCCCGCAATGTCGGTCATCGTGTTCATGTATTCCTCCCTACATCATCCCGCCTGCTCCCAGCAGCGGGCCCAATATGGACAGAAGCAACGCCGGCAAGATGAGCGTGCCGGTGGGAATCAGCAACTTGACCGGGGCGCGCTCGATCTCGCGCTCGACTGCGGCGCGATGGGCCGCACGGATCTCGCGACTTTGAGCAGCCAGCGTCTCGGCCAGCGGAGCGCCCAGGGCAAGCGCCTGCCCCACCGTGATGGCAAAGGTCTCGAGCGCCCTTACGTCCAAATCACGCGCGGCAGCCAACAGCTCGGCCTCGCGCGTCCCCACGCCCACCTGCCACGCCATGCAGGCTCGTTCAAGACGGACGGCCAGCACCGACCGACGATTGGCACAGAAAATCTCGAGCGCCGCGTCAAACGAAAGGCCGGCAGAAAGCCCCAGGCGCACCACGTCGATCATCTCGGACACCTCACCGAGCGACACCCGCGCCGGGCCGCCCGCCCCAATCGCGCCCTTCATTCGCGCGGTCAGGGCATCAATCACCGAGCAGCCCGCAGCAATGACCAGCACCGCCTCACGCTTGCACGCCTCTGCAATCTTGCGAGCATCCGCACGCTCCAAACCTGTCGCGGCAAATACACTCAGGGCACACAGACAGGCCGCGACCCCAACCAGGGCGCTCATAACTCCACCCGCATAATGCGCCGGATAACTACCAGGGCAACGACGTTGAGGGCAAGCCCCAGCACCACGGCGCCCGCACCAGCCGGCGTCGCAAGACCGCGGCGAAAGTCTGCCGAAAGCAAAGCCAGTACCGCGCACATGCCCGCCGGCATCGCTGCGACCATGTGTGCCGACATACGCGCCTGTGACGTCTTAACGTCTAGACGGCGTTTGAGCTCAATGCGCTCACCCACCATGCTCGACGCCTCGGACAGCAAGCCGGCAAGCGGAGCCCCGGTACGCTGCGACACTTTGAGCGCCAAGGTGACAAGCGAAAGGCCGGGGGCATCGATGCGAACGAGTAGGTCATCGAGTGCGTCGGTCGCCGAGACACCGCAATCGATTGCCGCCGCCACCCGCAAAAACTCGGTATGAACCGGCTCTTGCGCATGGGCGCCCACAAAGCGCATGCCCTGTGCCAGCGAATGCCCCGAGGCAAGCGACATGGATAACGCTGTGAATGCCTCGGGCATGGCCTCTTCTACATCATGCTGTTCGCGTCGGCGATCGAAGGTGTCACGCGCGGCGCCCACGCCAAACGGCGCCACCAGCCCCAAGAAAAAGCCGATGGGCGACAACGATGCAACGGCCAGCAAGACGCTGCAGATACCGCTCGAAAGCAGCAGAAATGCCAGACGAGCCGCGTTATCCTCAATAGCAAGCCCAAGGCGATCTGCGGGGATCAGCGACGCCCACGAGCGGGCAGTCTTTGTCAGCAGGTCGTTTTCCGTCAACTCACGGGGCAGCTCCGCCGGCGGCCTCCGCGGCACACGAGGCCCTGCCCCACACGCCGTCGCGACAGAAAGCCCCGCCAAACCCCCTACGACGAGGGGCATAGCGATCTCCATTCGTCCACCTCCTCTTGCGTGAGCGTTCCCGACCGCAAGCCCTCCGCAATAAACGGCGGCTCGCGATCGAGCGTCCAAGTGCGTTCGGCGGCATCGAACGTCACGTAGCGTTCGAGCCCAACACCGCCCGACGCGCCGCGGTGAACCCCCGAATATGAGGCCACAAACCGCCTGCCATCTGCATGACGCTCGGACATCACGATGCCGTCGA